>JBAZFD010000038.1:7568-10903 GCA_041653575.1 Thermodesulfovibrionales bacterium | reverse complement strand
TTTCAGGAGGGGATCAAGGGTTTCACCTGCCTGGAGCATATAGAACTGGCCGGACGCAGGGGGCAGAAACTCCTCCTGGGGCCGGACGGTGAGGAGGCGGAACTCCCTGTTTATCTGCTCCTGGCCGGTGATTTCTGCCCTGATCTCTTTAGACAAAGTTGATCTCTAACACTTCGTATTCAATGGTCCGGGCAGGGGCCTTCACAATGGCGGTGTCCCCTATCTCCTTGCCGATGAGCGCCTTGCCCACAGGGGAGCTGATGGATATCTTTCCCTGCTTCACATTGGCCTCTTCTGAGCCTACGAGGGTGAAGAAATACTCCTCGTCAGCCTCTATGTCGAGGACCTTCACTGTGGCGCCGAAGGCGATCCTTGACTGGTTGATCTTGGAGGGGTCTATCACGTCTGCCACAGACAGCTTCGACTGGATCTCCTGAATCCTTCCTTCAAGGAATGACTGTTTCTCCCGTGCGGCGTGGTATTCTGCATTTTCAGAGAGATCACCGTGGGCCCTGGCCTCTGCGATATCCTGTATGTTTTTGGGCCTCTCCACCTTGAGGAGATTATCGAGCTCTACTTTGAGCCTCTGATAGCCTTCAGGTGTCATGGGTATACGGATCATGCAACAGTCCTCCCTGGTCGTTTCTTAAAGATCTACCATAACACGATCAGGACTCATTTTTAAAGGGCAGGAGCATGACCACCAATGAAAGGAAAGAGGGAAGTTAGGGTATAATTTTAGGATATGTGGAATATACGCATGAGGGCATCCAAAGAAGACCCCAAGGGGAGGGAGAGGCACATCTCAGGCGCCGAGGGGATCTTTGACCTTTCCGAGATCGACAGGGCTGTAAAGGACTATTCCCGGAGGGCGCTTGAGCATCCCAGGGGGAGGCCCGACAGGATTGTGGTGACCATAGAGGAGATTGCCGGGGCGGTGGAGACCGCCCCGCTTCTGTCCCTTACAACGCTGCAATGCAGCTCCCCCGGCGAGGCGCGGCTGCTTATTGATGAGTTCCTCTCCCGGATGGGGATATCCGATGTAGCCATTACCCAGGCCTTCCAGCTCCTCTCCTCGGAGAAGACCATGCGGGGCGCTGCTCTCATTATGAGAGGCTCAGGCATGAGGGTAGAACCCGACCAGGAGAGGGGGGTGAGGGTGTCGAGGCTGGGCATCGACAAGACGGCCAGGGCAGGGCTTTCCCGCCTCCTCTCCCGGCTCAGGATCAATACCCCTACGGTCAGGGAGGCCCTTGTCCTTGCCTCCAAGGTCGCTTCATGTCCCGGTGTGGTTGCAGAGATCTGCATCTCCGATGACCCCGATTATACAACCGGCTATATCGCCTCCCCGGAGATGGGGTATCTGAGGATTCCCCATATGAAGCCCCTGGGTGATTTCAGGGGAGGGAGGGTCTTTTTCCTTGAGGACAGCGCCGATGCCACGCGGGTTGTGCAATACCTGGAAAAGACGCCGGTGACCCTTTCCCTGAGGAAGAGGCCCTCCATGGCAGACCGGGGGAAGGCCTGATGAGGCCTGTTGTCCTCATCGGGAACCCTGTGGCAGGCGGCGGGGCGCTCAGGAAGATAAAGAGGGCAGCAGAGCTCCTGAAAGGGATGGGATATCCGGTAAGGCTCCTCCTCACCCGGCAGAGGGGTGATGCCGAGGAGTTTGCCAGGGAGACAGCAGCCGGGAGCCCCCGGAGCCTGGTCATCGCAGCAGGAGGTGACGGCACATACAATGAAGTGGCCAACGGTCTTGCCCATACCCCTGTGACTATGGCAATACTCCCTTTGGGGACCGCCTCTGTTTTAGCCAGGGAGTTTGGCATTCCCCTTCGTATGGAGGAGGCCCTTTCCCTGGCCCTGGGCGGCACTGCCCGGAAGATCCACCTGGGGAGGATCACCTTCCCCGGTGACAGGACGCCCCAGGTCCGTTATTTTCTCCTTATGGCAGGGATAGGTTTTGACGGTGAGGCGGTGTACCGTGTCAGCGGCGGGCTCAAAAAGATTGCAGGTAAGGCGGCCTATCTGCTGAGCGGCCTCCGGGTCCTCGGAGGATACAACCCTTCTCCCCTGTTCATCCGCGCAGAGACAGAGAATGAGCAGGTCAGCATGACCGCATACATGATTGTTATCAGCAAGGCCTCCTGCTATGGCGGAAACTTCAGGATCAGCCCTGATGCAACTCTCTTCGCCCCCTACCTCTCTGTCTTTGCCTGCCAAGGCAGGAGGAGGCAGGATTTTCTCAGGTATCTCTGGGGGATTCTGAAGGGGCGGCATCTCGACTTTGATGACATCAGCTCCTTTCAGAGCACAGAGATAGAGGTCCAGGGCAGAGCCCATGTCCAGGTGGATGGTGATTATGCAGGGATGACGCCTGTGCAGGTGGGAGTGGCCTTTGAGGCGCTGAATCTTGTGGTGAGCCGCGATTGACAAGAGGCAGGGGGGCCTTTAATAATAGCTTGTAATTGCACGGCTGGAGAGAGGAGAGATGTTCCAAAGGCTTTGCCAACGCGACAGGGTACCATTCATAGAGAGAACTGAGGCATGAAACTGGAATATATAGCGGAAAAAGCTCTCAGGATGCCCGGCTCATGGGCATTGGCTTTGGTGAGAAGGATGGGGCATATGTTCTTCTTCCTCCTCGATGCCCTTTACTATACCTTTGTCCCACCCTTCAAGTTCCGTCACCTCCTCAGGCAGATCAGGTTTTTCGGGAACAAGTCACTCATAATCATTATTCTTACCGGCTCTTTTGCCGGTATGGTCCTGGCCTTGCAGCTTTTTTATACCCTCAGGAAGTTCGGCTCCGAGGCCTTGCTCGGCCCTGCCGTTGCCCTCAGTCTCATCAGGGAGCTGGGGCCTGTGCTTACGGCCCTCATGGTCACCGGCAGGGCAGGTTCGGCCCTTACTGCCGAGATAGGGATCATGAGGATCACCGAGCAGATAGACGCCCTCACCTCAATGGCCCTTAATCCCAAGAGATACCTTGTGGTGCCCAATATTGTGGCTGCCGTCATTGTCTTTCCCCTCCTTACCGCCATATTCGATCTCATAGGCATCTACGGCGGGTATGCGGTGGCGGTGAAGCTTCTCGGCCTGAGCGAGGCTACCTATTTCTCCCAGATGGAGACCTTTCTGGAAATGGAGGATGTCTGGATAGGTCTCTGGAAATCCCTCAGTTTCGGTGTCATTGTCTCATGGATCTGCTGCTATAAGGGGTACACAGCCGGGTACGGGGCGGAAGGGGTGAGCAAGGCGACTACCGAGGCGGTGGTCATGTCATCGATCCTCATACTTATATGGGACTATTTCCTTTGGTCCATCTTCCTCTG
>JBAZFD010000038.1:0-7558 GCA_041653575.1 Thermodesulfovibrionales bacterium | reverse complement strand
AAAAGGCAGAAGGTCCTCAACGGGGTGAATCTGCGGATAGAGGACGGGGAAGTGATCGCCATCATCGGGAGGAGCGGCGGCGGGAAGAGCGTCCTTCTCAAACACATCATGGGCCTCATGAAGCCTGATTCCGGGAAGATCATCATTGGCGGTACGGATATTGTCGGGCTTAGGGGAGAGGCGATGGACAGCATCAGGGAGAAGCTGGGGGTCCTCTTCCAGGGAGGAGCTCTCTTTGACTCCCTTACAGTCTTCGACAACGTGGCCTTCCCTCTGAGGGAGAAGACCAGGATTGGCTGGAAAGAGCTCAGGGAACGGGTCACCCATGCGCTCCACGATGTGGGCCTCGCCGACATGGGGAACAAGTTCCCCGCCGAGGTCAGCGGGGGCATGAAAAAGAGGGTGGCCCTTGCCAGGGCGCTCATCACAGAGCCCTCGGTTGTCCTTTTCGATGAGCCGACAACAGGGCTTGACCCGATCATCCTCAACTCCATACACAGGCTGATCAGGACAACGCACAGGAAGCACGGTTTTACCGGGATCATCATCAGCCATGAAATCCCGGAGATATTCGATGTGGCAGACAGGATCGCCATGCTCTACGACGGGATGATCATTGAGACAGGGACCCCTGAGGAGATTAAGGGCTCTGAAGACCCTGTAGTCCGGCAGTTCATTACAGGCGGCCTGGAAGGTCCCATCAAGGCCCTGGATTAGCGCGGAGGAGGGAAGAGAATGAAGGAAAAACGATTTGATCTTGAGCTTATTGTGGGGATTTTTCTTGTTATCGGGATTGTGGCCCTGGGATACATATCAGTCAAGCTCGGACGCCTTGAAATCGTGGGAGGCGGGGGCTATACTTTATATGCGCAGTTCGAAAATGCCGGGGGCGTCAAGGCAGGCTCTGTTGTGGAGATAGCAGGCGTTGAGGTGGGGAAGGTGAAGACCGTAAGGCTCAACAAAGACTACCAGGCCCTGGTGGAACTGTTAGTCAACCCCGGGATAAAGATCCAGGCTGATGCCATTGCCTCAGTCAAGACAAAAGGGCTCATCGGCGAAAAATACATCAAGATAACCCCTGGAGGCTCTGAGAAGATCGTTGCCGACGGAGAGCGGCTCAGGGAGACCGAGTCTGCTGTGGATATAGAGGAGCTTGTATCAAAATACGTCTTCGGAAAGGTGTGAAACAAGGAGGAGCTATGGCACGTTACGGATGGATGAAAAAGGAAATTCTTTGCCCGCTGTCTGTTGTTTCATGCCTTTTGTTCACCCTGCCTGCCTTCGGCCAGGACAAGGGGAGCGGAAAGGTAGTCCTTGATGTCCAGGGGTGTGTGAAAAAGGCGATCGAGGTAAGCCCTGAGATCGGCGAGGCGCGGTACGATGAGGATGTCTACAGGGCGAAGAAGATGCAGGCCGATGGGGCAGCCTACCCGCAGATAGAGTTTCTTGCCCTGACAGGCCCCTCTCCCGAGGCGGAGGAAAAGGACCTCTTCGCCACGAATGTGAAATCCACCACCATCAACGGTATTTTCGGGAGCGCCACGGTCACCCTTATCCAGCCCATTTACACCTTCGGCAAGATCGGCAGCTACAAAGAGGCTGCTTACCGGGGGACAAAGGCGGCTGAGGCAGGGACACAGAAGAAGATCTCGGAGATTGTCCTCAGGACCAAGGAGCTCTATTACAGCCTCCTCATGGCAAGGGATATGAGGAACCTTGTCCTTGAGGTAAGGGACGAGCTGGTGAAGGCCATCAATACTGCCGAGAAACAGATAAAGGCAGGCTCACCGGGGGCTGACGAGGTGAACCTCTTCAAGCTGAGGGCCTATCTCGGAGAGTCAGACAAGTACCTCAATGAGACGGACAAGGGGATAGCCCTTTCCAGGGATGCCCTGGTGACCAGTATGGGGCTTCCGGGAGATACCCTCTTTGAGCCCGCCGACAGCGGCCTCAGTCCTGAAGGGAGCAGGCCCGGCGACAAGGCTGAATACATGAGACTCTCCGAAACCATGAGGCCCGAGTTTGTTCAGCTCCGTGAGGGGCTTGCAGCCAGGGATGCCCTTATCAACGCTGAAAAGGGCGGCTATTATCCCGATATTTTTATCGGATTGATGGGCTCCCTTTCAGGCGCAACCAACAGGGATACGATCGACAACCCCTACATCTATGATTACTTCAGCCACTCAACAGCCGCCGGTTTCCTCGGGCTCAAGTGGTCCCTTGATTTCGGGATCACCAGGGGCAAGGTGATGGAGGCAGAGGCTGAGTACAACAAGCTTGCTGAGAAAAAGAGGTTTGCCGAGAAGGCCATTCCCCTTCAGGTGCGGAAGGCCTTTCAGGAGTTTGAAGAGGCGGACAGGAACATAGAAAAGCTGGAGGGATCTTACAGGAACGCCAGGAAGTGGCTTGTTGCCGCCATGGCGAACTTCGACCTCGGCGTCGGTGAGGCCCAGGATGTGGCTGATTCCGCCCTGGCCTATTCCCAGATGAAGAGCGATTACATCCGTTCCATCTACAATCAGAGGATGGCCTATGCGAACCTTCTCTACGCATCAGGCACGGACCTGAACGGGGTTCGGTAGGATGAGATTGCCGATGTTCAGACACCGCAGTCTCGCCATCCTGCTCCTTTCCCTGGTCATTGGAGGGGTTCTGGTAATGGAGGCCCGTGCCGGGGTGCCAACCAATCAGGTGAAGCAGTCTGTGGACAGGGTTCTTGAGATCGTGAGGAGCAAGGAGCTGAAGCAGCCCTCCAGGCTTGCAGAGAGGAGGGCCGCCATCAGGAAGGTGGTTGCTGAAAGGTTCGATTTTGAAGAGATGGCCAGGAGGGCGATGGCCCTCCACTGGGCAAAGAGGACGGCTGAGGAGAAACAGGAGTTCATTCCCCTTTTTACCGATCTCCTGGAGCGCTCCTACATCAAGAAGATCGAGAGCTATGAGGATGAGCAGATCCTCTACATCGGCGAACAGCTGGACAACCCCAACGCAGTGGTGAAAAGCAAGGTGATAACCAAGAGGCGCGTGGAGATCCCCCTGGATTACCGCCTCATCAACGAAAAGGGGAGCTGGAGGGTCTATGATGTGGTCATCGAAGGGGTGAGCCTGGTGAACAACTACCGGACCCAGTTCAACAAGATCATCACCAGGGAGTCCTACGAGGCCCTGGTCAAAAAGATGCGCAGCAAGGAAGCGGAACTGAGCTTCGAGGAGAAGAAGTAGCCCCTCTGCATAGCTGAAAAAGACCGGGAGCAGAAGCCGGAGAAGGGTGTCAGGCAGAGATTCATGCCTGGCACCCTTCTCATTTGACAACATGGTCATTCCATGGTAAACAAAGACATCAGGTTTCCCAATAGAGATCTTGAGGAGGCTGTGATGAGACCCTTATGGAGAGTTGTTGCCCTTGCCTTCTTCAGTCTTTGTCTGTTCTCTTTCTCTTTTGCCGCCTCAGACCCTGTTGCTTCAGCGGATCCCCCAGGGGGGAATGAGCAGGTTCAGAAAGAGGAGAACCCCAACCCTGGTGAGGACAGAAAGGTGAAGGAGCCCGCACGGTTGCTTGAGCTTGTCGGAGCAGAGGGCAGGAAGATCGTGATCACCATGGATGCCCCTCTGCAAAGGCATTTTCCGATCAGGGTGAAGAGCCTCGTAAAAAACCCTCTGGAGGTAAAGGTTGTTGCTTTCCCTCTCAGAAAGGACGGAGATACTGTAACCGCAAGGCTGCTTCCAGCAGGGCAGAGTGAGGAGCAGCCTGTTGTTTCAGGAAAATCGGACTCAACCGTCATGACCCTCAAGCCGGGTGAAGAAAGAGGGCTGGAGATATCCCTTGATGCAAACCTTTCAAAGGGAAACTATGCAGGGATCCTGGTCTTCAGGGACATCAAGGGTGAGCATTTACAGGAATTCGATCTCGCAATCAAGAATCCCTATGTAGCGATCAGAACCTTTCATCTCTTCGAGCCTAACCGGTATCCGAAGGCGTTTGTTTTCATTCTGGTCTTCCTGGGAGCTGTTACCTCTCTCTTCCTGTCAAAGTTCCCGACTGTTTCTTCAACGAAGGCATCAAACAGGGAGAGAATCACTGACCTCAGGGAGCGGATACTCCGCCTGACCGCCTTTGAGAGAGACCTCGGCGCCAAGCTCACCGTGGAACTCGTCAAGGCTGAGACGCTGAACACCAATACCAAGGTCTATACCCCCAGCGCTGACGAGCGGTTTAAGGCCATTGAAACCCAGCTGAATAAAATTGATGAACAGCTCAGGATCAGGCAGGAGATCAGCAACCGGTATGTGGAAATAGACAGCGCCGATTGTCTTCCTTTCTCCATGGAGCAGCAGGTCAGGAGGCTTCTCAAAGAGGCGGATCAGGGGCTTTATATGGACAGGCCTGACCTCGCCGAAGCCAGAAAGAAAGAGGCTGAAGGGCTGCTGAAGTGCGAACCATCCATGATCAGGGAGCAGGCAGAGGGGCTCTTCAAAAAGATCGACGAGCTTTTGAAAAAGCTGGGGGGACAGTTCAAAGAAGACGCTGATTCTGAGGAGCTGTGCAAAGAGCTCATCAGGAATATCGGAGAGTTCCCTGGTGACGCGGAAGTCCATGCCGACGAGCTCCGCAAGGGATTGCCTTCTGCTGTAAAAGAGAGGCTGAAAGGGGCAGTCGGTGATGACCAGGAGCTTGCAGATGGGGCAAAAAAGAGGGAACTTTTAGGAAGGCTGATGCGCCTGGATCTCTCCTTCAACAAGGCCTATATTTATCATAACTACCTTCACCGAAAGAAAGATTCCGATATCGAGGCTGAAGAGCAGGAGAATCTGGATGCAGAGATCGGGGAGCTCATAAACAGCGGCCTGTATAAGGGGCTTGAAGAGGCACAGATTCTTATTCGTTCCCTTGAAATGGAGGTAACGGATAAGAGGATAAAAGATGTCCTTTCCGGTAAGGAATTTTCAATCGTTACATTCCCCTCCGATCCGACGCTGAACAACCTCGTGAAGTTCAAAGTAGTATTCAAGGCCGATGAGATCAATAAGAGCCCGCTCATAAAGACGGGAAGGTTCAGGTACATCTGGGACTTCGGGGATGACACATCGAGGGCAGAGGGCGATGAGGTGAGCCACTATTTCAAGAGACGCGGGAGCTTTATCCTCTTCAGGAAATGGATCAGAAGGACTCTCTCTGTGCTCAAGCTCAGGCAGGTCGAGTGGAAGAGTTTCCCCCTTTCTGTCGAGGTTTTTGGCTCCGACGGGACGAGCCTGGTGACCATGAGAGATAAGGTTTCGGTCAGGGAGGCCCTCGACCGGGAATACTCCTCGGGCATTACGATTACGGCGTTCATGGGGTTTGTCCTTACTCTCCTTATCTCCACGGTTGTGGCAATGACAACCACCTATGAGGAGACTTACAGCTTCAAATCACTCAAGGATGTCCTTGCTCCTTTCCTCCTCGGATTCGGCCTTGATATCAGCAGGGAAAAGCTCCAGGAGGCGGCAAAGGGGGTTGGCTCAAAGAAAGAGAAGGGTTGAATTCAGGCTCGTCAATCCCCAGGATAGGCCTAAATCCACCATCAAAAAAACCCGGAGTTTGCGCGGGGACGCATTCTCACTCATTCTCGCTTCGCTCCGAGGCACCGGGCCGGACGGCCTGCTGAAACCGTTCGAATGCATCCCCGCGCAAAGTTGATGGTGAATTCTGTAATCCTTGTTCACTTCGTCGTGGTGAAGGAGGTCTTCCCTTCTTCCTTCCAGCCTGATAGGGTGGTATAATTGTGGAATCCTGAGGAGAAAGGTCTGAGCAGAGAGCTTTTGTCAGACTCCATCCGGGCGGAAGCGTACAGGATCATATAACAGCCCTGCAGAATTATCTGTATGCTGTATAACATATATAACAACAGGGTAAAGAAGCAGATAATGCCCTAAACTGGGCCAATTTCTGACTGGAAAGATCAATAGCATGATCAACAGGATAAAAAGCTGTAAGGTAGATAATAAGTAATGTTCGACGACAAGAAATGAAAACATACAAACTACTGATGAATGGTCAACGGTTCTTGTTGGCCGTTGAGAAAGGAACCGAGCGTCACGGTTTCTATCAGACATTCTTCATAGAAGCATCAACAACAGAAGAAGCTGAGATGATTGCAGTCAATAAGATCAGAAGCGATCACGACTTGAGAAGCGCAATACGCAACTCCAAGGAAGATCCTCCATTGATTGTCATCGAGGATATTGAAGAGATATCAGAAAAACCAAGAGATACACTGCCGGAAACAGGGAGAGTGTGGTACTCAGAAGAGAAAGAAGAACGAAAAACGTCGAACCAGGCGTTGTAGCCGACAGTCACGCTTGCATTTCTGCCCTTTGCGTTTAGAGTCCAGTGCAAGGGCAACTATGCCTATACTGGCAGGCAGCGTGCCTGCGGCTAAACGCACGAGTTGAGTGAACTCCAACGATTCGTTTCCGGCGCGCGCTGATTCGCGCTCCTCCAACAAATCGTTGGAGCGGAAATGTCCTCTGCGTTACCAGGTCTTTGGCCTGTCCACTCCGGGCCATTCCGCTCAACTCGTGCGTTGGGCAACACAGAGGTGAGCAATAGGAAAACCGATGATAAAAGGGCTAATCTATGATTGAAGGCAAAGAATGGGATGAATTAAACGAAAAAATGAGACCCCTCTTGTTCAAATATGGGTTTCTTTTGCCGAGTTCATGGAAACGAAGAGCTAATAGGTTGAAATATGCGGCTGATCGGCTTTTTGATCTCTACTTTGAAGCAGTAACGCGTTTTCTTGCACGATTTACTAAAGAGGCGGAAGAAGGGATCGGTCCTATTGCATCGTGGCACACCGCCACAGAAGAGGAGTTGGGCAAGGAGGTGACCGACATTTCCTTGATAACAGAATATTGTTTGCTAATGGGTTATGCTGTCGAAAACTTACTCAAAGGGATTTTAATGACCGAGCATCCTGAATACTTTCAACCAGATGCCAAAATTAAAGATATTAGCAGTCATAATCTGGTTAGCCTTTGCAAACGCTGTTCTCTTCAAATCGCGGACGACGAGGAAGAATTGCTAAATAAGCTAACGGACCATATTTTATGGGTTGGCAAATATCCCGTTCCCTTAGAACTATCAGGAATCTACCCCAGACGTAAACGCGATGGCACTTGGGATGGACCTGGAGACAAATTGAATGGCCAAGACACAAAAAGATTAGTTGAAAGCCTCTACACAAGATTTTGGAAGGAATTGTCACTTCGTGAAAAGGACGAATAAATTCCTTGTCAGCAATCAATATTTGGAACGTAATTCAAGCTAACATTGCCGAACAAGGCTAATTCAGCCGACGCAAAAAGCCGCGCGGCTGAATAGCAGCGTTAGGCAGTGACCGAATCTATTCACACCCATAAGGAGATTTCCCGAAATGGATATTCCACGGATCTTCAACATCACCGAAAGTGCTCACCGCATCCATAACCCGTTCACACCCGAAAAGCTCGCCACTCTCGGCGCTGCGCTGCGTCTGGAAACGGGAACCCGAGTGCTCGACCTCGGCAGCGGCTCGGGGGA
>JBAZFD010000037.1:0-10957 GCA_041653575.1 Thermodesulfovibrionales bacterium | reverse complement strand
ATCAAATCACCTCAAGCACCTCAGATGGGAGGGGCTCAGGCTTTTGCCGCGCATCCTCACGCCAGAAGATGTCCGCTACCCTCTGCATAAGCGAGAAATCGATGCTCCCGTCGTCCTCAGTGCCCTTCGTGCCAAGTCTCGTGGTGAATGTGTAGACCATGGCAGCATCGGTGATTTCGGGCCCATCCACAATCGCGGTGGTGAGCGCTGGGTAAATCTCAGCGTATGATTCCATGACCTCTTGGGGGGCGGCAGCATGATCCAGGTCATCCAGCAGCATGTGATCGTACTTGAATTTCCGGGGTAAGACGCTTGCAGACATTATTCTTCACCTCCTTCAGTTTCATCGTCATGCTCTGCGTCAGGCTCTTCAGTTGTTTCTTCTTCCGCCGGGGTCTCCTCGGGCTGCGGAGCGGGCGCCGGTGCCTCAGCACCAAAGAGGCTTCCCATCAGGGGGAGCTCTGCCTCCTTGCTTTTTGTTTCTATGGCGGGCTTCACGGGTCCCTTTGTGGGAGTCGCCTTCTTCCCGGAAAGGGCCTTTATGCGTTCGTTGATCTCTGATGTCTTCAGCTCGATGGCATCAACCAGCGTCTTTTCGGTGTTGAAGCCCTGGGTGATCAGCCGCTCAAAAGACTCGGTAAGCTCCGAAGAAGAGCCGGTGAACGCCATAGGCCTGGACAGTTCCCGGGTTGCCCCTGCTACTTCCGTGATGTCCGCTTTGATGTCTTTGTCGTGATGGCTTCCCACCTTTGTCAGCGAGTGCGTGGCTTTATACAGCACTCCCAAGTTGCCATCCTTGGTCGTTCTGACCGTAAAGGTCACGTTGCCGCCAGGGGGGATCAGATCTCTCAGTTTTGTGAAGTCTATGAGCATGTTTGCCTCCTCGATCCGGGTTATGCCATCAGCGATGGTTTTGATTGTGGTAGACCGAGGAATTGAAGAGGATAGGGGGGAGGGCAAAAAAAAGGCCCACGCCGCCATGAGAATCAGGCGTGGGCCTTTGAACTTGACTGGAGAAGCGTTACTTGATCAATCCGAGGAGCTTGCCGATCAACTCAAGGGAGTCTCTGTTCAGGAGGACAACGACGCAGAGAAGAACGATAAAGGATATCCGCATTTCAGCCTTCATGGACTTGATATCCCCAGTAAGAGCCGCCTCCGTGGCCTTCAAGTCCCCTTTGGATGCCAGCTCCTTTGAGAGCTCGTCTTTGACTTCGAGCTTTTTCTGGAGACATAGGCTTTCGGCTGTCTTTTTGACGAGATCCAGTCCTTCATCAAGGATGTCGATTATCTCTGTAGCTCCCTTTTTCCCGAGCTTCTCCTCGAGGCGCTGATATAATCTTACATGCTTTGCTACCATATCCATATCGTACAACCTCCTTGAATTAATAGCAAGAAGGGGAGACCGGGAAACCCGGTTTTATTCCATGGTGGCACTGCCGAACATCTTTTGGGCTTGGACGTAATCATCATCTTTTGCTCCGCACCCGCCGGTATCCTCAAAAACCTCGTCGAGCAACAGGAGGCCATTTTTGATCACAGACACTGTGCAAAGCTTGCTATACACATGATCGCCTGTTTGCACCATCGGGTGTACGCGAGCTGCCAGGGAGCAAGTCTGGCACATCCTCCTACTGACTTTTTCAGCCCACATGAGCCGGTAAAAGGGCAGGAAATACTTGATATTCTTCCATCCTTTCGGCCCTACCGGATAATAGAAGTGCGTTATCATCGAGTTTTCAGCCGCAAGTAGTAAACCCGCAATCCCTGCATATTTTGCAGCCACCTTCATGCTCCACTGCTCCTCCACATTCCGGACAGGCTCCGAAGAATAGGGCCTCGTCTTCGACATGCATTTCTCCGTTCGTCGGAATCGGCGCCTGATCACTGAGCCAGGTCTTTACATCCACAAACCCCTCGAGGGCTTTGGCTATAGCGTCAGCGCATGAAACGATTTTCCCGCCTTCTCCCCATGTCGGCTGATGGCAAGAGATACCCTTGAGCTGCTTTACGAGTTCCTTAGGCTCAATGCCAGACCTGAGAGCGATGGAAAGGAGGCGTCCTATGGCCTCCGCCTGGCTGGCGGCGCATCCTCCTGCCTTGCCGATGGTGGTAAACACCTCAAAAGGCTTTTCATCCTCATCCTGAGTGATGGTGACGAACAGATCCCCACAGCCGGTTTTAATCAGCCTCACAAGTCCGGGAAGGTTTGTAGGGCGAGGTTTTGGAGCGATCTGCTTTTTTTCGTCCTTTGCTCCTCTGGCCTCACCTTTACCCGTGGAGAGCACCTGCTCCTCCCTCGATCCGTCCCTGTAGACCGTCACGCCCTTGCAGCTTGTCTTGTAGGCCATGAGGTAGACGTTCTCCACGTCCTGCGTGGTGGCAGAGTGGGGGAAGTTCACCGTCTTGGAGACCGCGTTGTCGGTGTGCTTCTGAAAAGCCGCCTGCATCCTGATGTGGTCCGTGGGGTTGATGTCGTGGGCGGTGACGAAGACCATCCTGATCTCCTCGGGGATGGACTCAAAGCCTTGGATGCTACCGGCTCGTGCAATATCTTCTTCTGCACCGTGCCACCAGGCGCACTTTATCCCCATCTGAAGTGAAAACTCAGGATGCACCTCGATGAGTTTTGTCCCCTCCATCACGTTCCTGACGAAGGAGACGGCAAAGAGCGGCTCTATGCCTGAGGAGCAGCCCGCGATGATGGAGAGGGTCCCCGTGGGGGCGATGGTGGTCACCGTGGCATTCCTCATAGGGGGGCCTCCTGCATATATGCTCCGCTCAAAATTGGGGAAGGAACCCCTCTCTTTCGCCAGTTCTGAGGATGCCTTTTTCCCCTCCTCTTGGATGACGCCCATCACGTCTTTGGCCAGCCCGATAGCCCTCTCTGAGTTGTAGGGTGTCCCCATCTGGATGAGCATGTCAGCCCAGCCCATGACGCCGAGGCCTATTTTCCTGTTCGCCCTGGTCATCTCGGCGATCATCTCCAAGGGGTACTTGTTCATGTCTATCACGTTGTCGAGGAAATGGACCGCCCTCCAGGTGACTTCCCTGAGCCGCGTCCAGTCCACCTCCCCGTCTTCTCTCACCATGCGGGAGAGGTTGATGGAGCCCAGGTTGCAGGACTCGTAGGGCAGGAGGGGCTGCTCGCCGCAGGGGTTTGTGGACTCTATCTCTCCTACTGTGGGATTTGCATCGTTGATTTTGTCGAGAAAGACTATCCCTGGTTCACCGTTTTTCCATGCCTGGCTGACGATTTTCTCAAATACCTCCTTCGCCTTGAGGCTTCCGACAATTTCTCCTGAACGGGGATTAAACAGAGAGTACTCTCTGTCAGCTTCCAACATTTCCATGAATATGTCGGTGATGCCTACGGATATGTTGAAGTTTGTGAGCTTGGAGTTGTGGTCCTTGCAGGTGATGAAGCTCATGATGTCCGGGTGGTCAACCCTCAGGAGTCCCATGTTCGCCCCCCTCCGGGTTCCGCCCTGCTTCACCGCCTCTGTGGCTGTGTCGAAGACGGTCATGAAGGATATAGGGCCTGATGATACCCCCTTGGTGGAGCCCACCACGTCGCCGTTGGGTCTGAGACGGGAGAAGCTGAAGCCTGTGCCTCCCCCTGATTTATGGATGATGGCCGCGTGCTTCACCGAGTCGAAGATCTCCTCCATGGAGTCGCCCACGGGCAGGACGAAGCAGGCTGAGAGCTGTCCCAGGTCACGGCCCGCGTTCATGAGGGTGGGGCTGTTGGGGAGGAAGGCGAGGGAGGTCATCATGTCGTAGAACTTCTCCTCAGTATCCTTTACCTGCTCAGGGAACTTTCCGTAACGGGTGTCTGCCGAGGCAACAAAGGAGGCCACCCTCCTGAAGAGATCCTCCGGCGTTTCTATTACCTGCCCCTCCTTATTCCTCAGAAGATACCTTTTTTCAAGAACCTTCTGCGCATTGTCTGTAAGCGGAAGCGTTGTTAGCATGGCTTATTTTCTCCTGTTCCACAGTCTATTTGCTGAAATTCCATCCTTACTGATAGGACCGCCAGCTCCGCATGATATACACCGGATTGTTTTCCAGGGTTCCCCTGAAGTAGTCGGCAATATTTCTGGTTTGAGAACTTCCCGTTCTCCACAAAATGGACACTGAACCAGTTTGTCTGTGGGGCTTATTTTTTTCATGTCGTGCCTTTTAAGGAAAATAGGGGCAGGGCTCCTGAGATGGTAACCGCTGCCCCTATTAGGCCCTTTCTCAGAAGGGTTCCAGGTCTGTGATCTCATCGGGCGGCGGGAAATCACCTGCCCCTGGCTGCTGTGCTGTTCCTGCAGCACTCGATGCAGCTGAATCTCTCTTGGGCAGGAACCTCACATTGTTGACAACAACTTCCATCCTGCTTTTCTGTGCCCCCTCTGACTCCCACTTTCTTTCTCTGAGCCTTCCTTCTACCAAAACGGGGTTCCCCTTGGCGAGGTACTGGCCGCAGGTCTCAGCCTGCTTGCCGAACACAACGGCGTCAATGAAGAGTGTTTCGTCCTTCATCTCATCGCCCTGCTTGTACTTTGATGTGACGGCGAGCCTCAGGGTGGTGACCGGTGTTCCGCTCGGGGTGTACCTGACATCCGGATCCTTGGTGAGATTGCCGATTAGTATGACTCTGTTAAACAATGACGACCTCCTTGAGCTTTTTTGTCATGGCCACCTTCACTTTCTGAAGGTTTGCCTTATCAGTTGCGGGAATGGAAGACCGGACAACTTCTTTCCAGGTTGTTTCCAGTTCGTCCAGCGTCAATGACGATTCCAGTTTTGCTCTGAAATCAGCTATTCCCCATTCAATCTCTTGTTCCTCTGACGGTTGGACGCATGACTCTTCAACTTCCGAGGTTGACCTTTGGAGGGAAACAGGCTCCGACAGGGTAGAGTTCATGCTCCCTGCCGACATTGCGGCTGGCAGTCCGATAACGTCTGCATCTCTTTTCAGTTTTATTACATCTCGCCTGCAAAGGCCTGATTTTTCATTGCGCAACATATGTTGGTATTCCTGTTGCCTCTTGGACCGCCTTAACCATTCTGGCCTCGTCGCTGTTTGCGTCTGATAGGTGCAAGAGCCATATTTGCCGGCATTGGCTTAGATCATTGGCCTTCAGCATCTCTATGAGAGTTTCCAGGCTCATGTGGCTCCTCCGTACCCTTCTTCCTACAGACGCAGGAACGTGGCCGCCTATGATGTTCTCAGAGAGGATATCCCCGACATGATTGCACTCTACGGCTGCTATGGTGATCCCTGAAAAGCGGTTGCTGACGTAGGCTGTATCAGGAACAAAAAGGAGACGGTCTGACCCGTGGGCGATTAGGAACCCAAAGGGTTCAGCTGAATCGTGGGATAGAAGAAAGGGCATAACCCTCCAGCCTCCGGGGAGAACCGATGTTTCTTGGTTCCAGAGATACAGAAGGCGGTGATGTAAGGGGAGCCCCATTGCCTGAGCTGTACCTTGGCTCATCCAGCAGTCCACGCCAGCCTTGAGGAGATCCTTGACTGCTTTGGCATGATCTCCATGCTCGTGGGAGACAAGGCAGCCTGCAAGTCCAGACAGGTTGAAGCATATTTTCTCCCTTAACTGTTTGATGGATAGCCCCGCTTCCAGGAGCAGGGGGCCTACCCCGTCAGCTTCGACGAGGTAGGCATTTCCTTTGGATGAGCTTGAGATCGGGGTGAATCTCATCAGAACCCAGGCATGGGCCTTTGAGCCGTTGCCAGATCTTCAGGCGATTCCTGAGGTGCTTCCGGTGCTGGTGTTTCATTTTCCCTTATTTCAGGGTCAGCGGGTTCTTCAGGCGACTTGATTTCGATGATCTCTCCGGCGTTGGCATTAGCCTCTATCTCGGCCCTCACGGTTTCGGCATCAGCAGCATCATCCCTCTCTACTGCCATAAATGCCGCATTTATCTTCCCAGAGTCGATTTGAAGCTTACTCGTGGCCCTGTTGACAAGGGTTTTGAACTTCATTTCAGTACTATAGTTGCCCCAAAACTCTTTGCTTTGAGCCTTGGCTTCCGCTTTTCTGAAATCCTCGTCAGTCACTATTACGAGCTGGTTCTTCTTTTCCCCCTGGAAAATGATATAGGCAAACCCTCCTACTACCTTCCCTCGGTTAAAAGGCTGCGGGATCTCGAAGGTATAGGACTCCACGATCTGTCCAACGGACTTTTTTATGGGCACAAAGACGTCATTTTCATAAACCAGTTCATACCTGATATCAACAGGAGGGTCTACTGCCATTTTTCTACGGTAGTAGTCCTTCCCAACGTATCCCACCCGGAGATCAAGGTCATACTTCTTCGTCCTGCCGTTGAGATATGGGATGGGCGATATGTGATTGGGGATAAGAGCATCGAGCCCAAGCTCAACTCTGTGGACAGCATCAACGGCAAGCTTCTGCATGTTAACGTTTTGCCACACGATGGCCGGTTTGCTCTGATCTGAGCGTTTCTTTTCGTACTCCTGCAGGGATGCATCAATCTTGATAAAGAGATGCTGTGCGAGTCTTTTCTGGTGAGGGGTAAAGGAAAGATGCCCCCCAACGGAGGCAAATTCCTTCATTACAGCATTTGTGAACCTTTCCGAGATGGTGCCTTCCGTTTTCTGGAGGGCGCCACTGTCGTCACTCTTTTTTTCTGTTGCTGTTGCCATCTCAGTTTCTCCTTTTTTGTATGTTTGGTGAGGGGTGGTTTATGCCGCCACCGCCATTTTTGCGCTTTCCGTTTCCTCTGCCCTGAGCATCTTGTCCTTCTCGTTCACCACAAGCCTTATCAGCTGGGTATCCATGGGGAGCAGCTTGCATACACTCTCAGCATTGTCAACGAAGATCGGCGCGTAAAGGTTGTAATGTCTGGCCAATGTTCTACAGACATCCAGGCCGGCGTTAATCTTTCCGGCATTGTTGAGCCCGCTCCCATAGGGAATTCCATTGACAGTGATCTCACAGCATTCGGACAACCCGCCGTTGACTTGCTCCTCGAAGAGCTTCCACCTCACAAGCTCAAACCGGGAATTGATCCTTTCAGTCAGCATTCCGACCTTGAGTCTTATGCAGAGATCACAGATGTATAGCTCTCCTTCGATCTTCTCAAACTCTGTAGCCAGCTTCTTCTCGGCGGCCATCAGTTCTCCGATGCGCTGTTCCGCCTTTTCTCTGGTTACGAACTTGTCAAGGTCCAAGACCGTCAATGTCCGGAGCCCTTGCAGATCAGTGATTTCTGCATTGATTTTGTTGACATCAACTGCTCTGCCGTCCTGCTCCTTTTTGATCTCTGCCAAAAGCTTTGCCTGACTTTGTAGGACTTCCGTGTATCCGGAGATAGAAGAGTAATCGCTCATCTTTGACTTCGAGGCTTCCAAATCAACAATGAGGCTCTTCAGCTTGTCTTTTTTTACAGAGATAGAGGCATAGAGTCCTTCCTTCTCGGCTATCATTGTATTGATTGCCTTGTTCTTCTCCTCCTGTTCTACCTTCCGCGTCTTGCCCTTATGTTCAATCTCAGTCAGTGCCTCAGCTTTCCGTAGATTGAAGTCGGCCAGGGCTTTGTTCCGCGCCTCCTGTATGCGGTCTGAAGGGAGATTCTGGCCGCAGGCGGGGCAGACAGCCTCGGTGGTGTCCTGAAATTTCTCAGCTTCCCTCTGTCGCCATTGCTGTCTGAGCTGGTTGAGGATTCCGGTGAGATCAGCTGATTCTTTTGTCAGCCGATTGATCTCGTCGTCCAGGCTATCCAGCCTTCGTTTGCCATGGTTGATCGCCTCCTGGATCTCCTGTATTTGTTGGTTGAGCTGGTTGAGGGTGTCGGAATGCGTAGCGGTATGACCATTTCGCATCTGTTGAAGCTTGAAATCAACGTTATTCAGGGTACAGGTCAGCTCTGCAATCCGCCCACCGGTCGTAGAACCCTGCAATCTGAGTTTTGCGTCTGCGATTTGCCGATCGAGGCGTTCTATGGTGGCTGTTACCTCAGCTCGGTCAAGCCTTGACACATCCGGTAAGGATCTGCGCTGTTCATCTATCCTGACGGGTATAGAAACGAGCTCTTTGTTGATTTCTGCGCGTCTTGCCGTGATGATTTTTCTATGATCATCGAGGGTCCTCTTCCCAAGGACACCTGGGAGGTTTTCCAGGCGAGGGTTCGCCGCAATGACATCATCATCAGAGATATCACCGCACACCTCAAGGAGTAGCGTCCTCTGCTTCTGCCAGGGTAGGGCTGCAAAAGCCGTGGGATTGGTGAGGAGTCTGAGGATTTCCTCAGACTCCGCGATCTCGGCTATGCGGGCCTGGTAATCCTTTTTTTGGCAAGGCACACCGTCAATGGCGTAGTCCGTAGTATGTCCTGAGAACACGGCTTGCGCTGCTCCCCTCTTCTTAGTCCATTGTTCGCGATATGTTTTCTTCAGGGTAACCTCATCACCGTCTATGTCCAGGATTACCTCAACCGAGTGTTCAAGGCCGTGTTCAGCCGCACCCATGGAATTGATGTTTTTTATCGGGAAATCTGTTCTCCCGAGGCTGTCCTTATCACACAGAAGCCAGCTGAAGGCGTCGTCTAAGACTGTTTTGCCCGTTCCGTTTGCTCCAAAAACGCTCAGATCGGCACCGGAAGGCTTCAGCGTGAATGTCATGCCCTTGAAATTGTGAAGGGTCAGAGTGAAAAGTCGTATTCTTGCCATGCCTTTTCTCCTTTCAGTATTTTTCGTAGATGTCCTTGAAATTTGATGCTCCACAAAAGACAAACCGAAAAATCGAGAGGAAGTAATAGAAACCCATGGTGAACCTAACTGACATCTTTAATCCCTTGAGTCACATTTCCCATGGGACATATACCTCTTTTTGGCAGGTCCTTCTCAATACTGTTTTCAGCGGGTTTGTTCCTCGCTTCGTCGCTGCTCTTTGCTTATTGATGTCCTTCTGGGCGGGGGTATATAGGCAAAATTTCGTGCCGGCAGTGTTTTTCTTCAGTATTACGGTGCTTTTTGCCTATTTGGGAAGCGTAACGAAACTCATATTCTGGTGGCTGGTATAAAATGGCAGGTAAATCAAAGGACGATATCATACTCACTGATCCCAAAGCCCCTCACAAGCCCAAAGGCCTCCTTGACGCCCTTTCCGAAATCCAGCAGTATTTCATCGTCGAAAAAGAGGGGAGCCCGGTTCCTGAGGACTTCTTCACGATCAAAGGGGAAATGTCCTTTTTCGGGGTGGGCTTCAAAAGCGCCTTCTTGTCAGGTCTCATCAGCGTTCTTTTTACGCCGATTGCCCTGGGCGTTGTGGACAAGTACATCCCCATCTTCGGCAGTTATGAGCCCAATCTGTTCGACCGGTTCATGGCTTTCTCAATTGCCCTGGGGTTTACAGTAGGGTATGGTGCCTTTATCGCTCGCTTGAGGAAATACTACATCGGTAGGATTACAAGGACTGCTATACGGTGGCTGTTGGGAGGGATTTACACGGGAGCGGCGATAAAGGCAGTATTTGCTTTTGTTTTATTTCATATCATTTACTTCCTGGTTCTGACCCCAAAGAATGTCACGATGGTTCTCATAAAGAACGGCTCGTATTTGAAGCCGGAGACGAAGGTTCAGATTTTTGAATTTCTGATGAATTTCAAGCCTATTTTTCTGTCCTCGGCTTATTTCGTGGCCATCAGCACTTTTCTTCTGATTGCCATCCCCTCGATAGCCATTTGGCGCGGCGGGCGTAAGCTTGCGGCGATTCAGGAGAACGAACAGCGGTGGTCTTAACGTAGGCAGGGGCTTTCCCCTGCCTACCTCTGTAGGGTGTTGAACTACCTCATTGGCATCACCTCCGCATGGTTTAATGAAAAAAAGCCTTTCAGCTTCTTCCAGGCTCGCTACTTGCCCCGCCGCCTCCTTTCTCTGACGGTGTCGAAGAGATTCCTTGTTACCAAGTCCAGCTTGAGCGTATCAAGCTTTCGTGCCACATCAGACGAAAAGCGGACTCTGTGTTTCGCAACCGGCATCGTTTCCTGTCTTGACATGAGGACCTCCTGAGGTGATTTTTGAGGCGCGGCTTGCCCCAACTCCCATCAAGGATAGCGAGTTGGGGGAGGTGAGGAGGTGAGAATGTGAGGATGGAAGTTGAGGCAAGCCGGGGTGTCTTTGCTGACGCTTTGCTCAGCCGGGGACACCCTGAGCCCTGATTTCACAAACGGAAGACTGAAAAATCAGAAAGTTCGAGCTGTTGTTGGAACAGTAGGTAGGTTTGTGGGTTCAAAACAAAGAAACCTGAGCAATTTTCAGTCCTTTAGCTGCTGCTATTTTGTTGCGCGGATCACGCCTCATGTTTTCAGGAGCCGCCTCAGACCAGCTGGGTGCGAGCGAGTCAAGCCATTCCTCGCTCCGTCCGCATTTGCCACAGCGCCCGGGAAGGCAGCGGTCACAAACGGCGTACTTCCCATTGTCGAGGACGAGCAATATCCCGCCATGGTATTCATGCGCGGCCAGTGCCTCATTCAATGTTTTAAACGTGTGCATCTAATTTTCCTCCATCGTTCAAGGCCTGCATAAGAACAGGCCCCGGAGGGAGAAACTCCCTCCGGAGAAACCTGCTCTGAAAGCGCACGCACGAAAACCTCTCAGGCCGCCATCTGGATCTCCTGCGCAGTCCCATCCTTGAAGGTGAGGAGAACCGTTTCCGACAGGAAGGAGATGCTGGTGATCTCCTCCGTGTTGTGTTCCCCGGTGAAGCTGCGAAGATGGCCCAGGAGCCTCTCGCGCGAGACGGTTTTCCTGAGAATGTCCAGATCCTCTCTCAGATCCTTGTAGAATTGGTCCTCCTGTGTTTCTCTGAGATCGGAATCTGCTGAGAAAACCAGCTTGTTGAATGCGGTTTCACCCACGTCATGGATATCGGAAGGTGCATCACGGTAGAAGAAATGAACCTCTCCGTCAGAATTATAGGCC
>JBAZFD010000036.1:0-10996 GCA_041653575.1 Thermodesulfovibrionales bacterium | reverse complement strand
GAGCTGGAGGATCAGTACCAGAAAGATCCCTCAGCCCTGTCACAGCTCTATGTCAGGGCCTCTACAGGCCAGCTTGTCCCTCTCAATACCGTGGCAGAGCTGAACAGCGGTGTCGGCCCCCTCTCGGTGAACCACATGGGCCAGCTGCCGGCAGTGACCATCTCCTTTGACCTCAAGCCCGGCGTTGCCCTCGGTGAGGCGCTCCCCGCCGTGGAAAAGCTCGCCGGAGAGACTCTCCCCCAGTCCATCACCACGAGCTTCCAGGGAAGCGCCCAGGCCTTCCAGGACTCATCGAAGGGGCTCTGGCTCCTGCTGCTGGCCTCGATCCTGGTCATCTACATCGTGCTGGGCATACTCTACGAGAGCTTCATCCATCCCCTGACCATCCTCTCGGGACTCCCCTCTGCCGGATTCGGGGCGCTCATAACGCTGATGCTCTTCGGCAAGGACCTGAATGTCTACGCCTTCGTGGGAGTGATCATGCTCGTGGGTATCGTGAAGAAAAACGCAATCATGATGATAGACTTCGCCCTTGAGGCGCAGAGGAAGCAGGGCAGGACCGCCTCGGAGGCGATCTACGAGGGCTGCATCGTCAGGTTCCGTCCCATCATGATGACCACCATGGCCGCCCTCATGGGCACCCTGCCCATAGCACTGGGGCTCGGAGCAGGTGCTGAGTCCCGCCGCCCCCTCGGCTTGGCTGTCGTGGGGGGACTCAGCTCCTGACGCTCTACATCACCCCCGTTGTCTACACCTATCTCGACTCCTTCCAGGCCTGGGTCTCCGGGAAAAAGAAGGCGAAGACAGGGGCGGAAACAGAGGCTGTTGCGGGATAAAACAGGATCGGATAGGCTTTGATTGCATAGCATGATAAAAACTGAACTAAAAAGGAGGCGGCATGGTTGAAAACATCCATTGGCTGGGACACGATACATTCAAGATAGAAGGGCAGGGTCTGGTGATCTACACCGACCCTTTCCAGATAAAGAAAGAGGACCAGGCGGACCTCATCCTTATCACCCACGAGCACCGCGACCACTGCTCCCCTGAGGACATTGCAAAGCTCCTGGGGCCTGACACTGTCATAGTGACCGTTGCCGACTGCCTTGCCAAGATATCAGGCAGTGTCACTGTCGTCAAGCCCGGAGACAGGATAACGATAAAAGGGATTGAGATCGAGGCTGTCCCTTCGTACAACACGAACAAGCAGTTCCACACAAAGGACAGGGGATGGGTGGGGTATATCTTCGCCGTCGAAGGCAAAAGGATATACATCGCAGGTGACACGGACCATATACCGGAGATGAAGGGATTCACGGACATAGACATCGCCCTGCTGCCTGTCTCGGGGACCTATGTGATGACAGCTGAGGAGGCGGTCCAGGCGGCCCTGGACATAACCCCCGGGCTCGCCATACCCATGCACTACGGCTCCGTCGTGGGAGAGGCTGATGATGCCCGAAGGTTTGCCGAGGCATTGAAGGGCAAGATTGCCGTAACCATCCTGAAAGAGGAATGACAGACCCCGGCTGGGTCTCCTTCCTTCCTCCTGACCTCTGGGCAGAGGAAATGAAGAGCTCACTCTCAGGCCTGACAGGCAGGGAAATCCTCCTCATCCCTCTGACGAAATCCACGAACACCCTCGCCCGTGAGCTGGCGCATGAAGGCTGCCCTGAGGGGACGGTAGTCATGGCCAATGACCAGACCGAGGGCAGGGGAAGGCACGGCAGGAGATGGATCGCCCCTCAGGGAAAAAACATCTCCATGAGCATCGTCCTCTACCCTGCCCTTCCCTTCAGGGAGGCGGGCCTCCTCACCCTCATGTCCGCTGTTGCCTGCGCCTCGGCCCTCCGGGGCTTATCCGTCCCCGCCTCCATCAAGTGGCCCAACGACATCATGATCTCAGGGAAAAAGATAGGAGGCATACTCACGGAGCTCCGGGCAGAGGGAGAAAGGATTATCCATGCTATCATGGGAATAGGCATAAATGTGAACATTTTGGCTGATGAGATGCCTGAGGAGATCAGGGAGACCGCCACATCCCTGGCAATAGAGACAGGCACGGGAGTCAACAGGACCGACCTGTCGGTCAGAATCCTCAGGGAGATCGACAGCTGGTATGAGCGCCTCCTCAGGGAGGGCAGCGCCCCTGTCAGGGAGGAGTGGCTCAGGCTCTCATCCACCATAGGGAAAACGGTAAAAGTGACCATGCCTGCTGAGACAATCACAGGCAAGGCAACAGGCATAGATGAAACAGGGATGCTTCTCCTGAGCTTGTCCGACGGCTCTGAGAGGGTCATAAACTCCGGGGACCTGACCATGGTGAGATAAGAATGCTCCTCTGTATTGACATAGGAAACACCACCATCGGCGTGGGCACCTTCAGAGACCCTCTGCATGGGAAAGGCTTTTCCCTGACGAAGATCCCCACCCATCCCGCCCGGACAGCCGGGGAATACCGGGAGATCCTGGCCGGGATAATCGCTGCAAAGAAACCACGAAAAGGCGATGATATGGAGGCGATCATTGCATCCGTTGTCCCCCCTGCCACAGGGCCGGTGAAGGAAGCGCTACGGGATATCTGCGGCCGTCCCCCCCTCATGGTTGACCATCGTTCGACCTGCGGCCTCTCCTTCCCGGTGAAGAACCCCGAGCTCATAGGCCCTGACAGGATCGCCAACGCAGCAGCGGGATTTCACAGGACAGGCTCTGCTACGGCAGTGGTCGACTGCGGCACGGCAACCACCGTCACCGTAGTGGACAGGAAGGGAGGTTTCCGTGGGGGAGCAATCCTGCCGGGGATCGGGCTCATGCATGACGCACTCCACACAAGGACAGCCAGGCTCCCCCAAATCCCTGTTGTGCTGCCCCGGAAAATCCTGGGGAATGACACTGCATCAGCCATGGCCTCAGGCATTGTTTTCGGCACAGCCTGCGCAATTGATTCCCTTGTGCAGGGGATGGAGAAAGAGCTGGGGTTTAGGTTACAATTAGTCCTGACAGGAGGATATTCGAAGCTCATCCTGCCCCTCACAGCGGCTGGAAAAGGGCATCTCCCCCTGAAGAAGCTGAAGGACTGCGCAGTTATTCCCCACCTTACCTTTGAAGGGCTCAGGGTCATTTATACGTACTACATCCTGTGATGTAGATAAACGCCAAGGAGGTCTTGTACCTATGGAGATTAAAAAAATCCTCTTCCCCACAGACTTCACAGAAGGGGCGATGAATGCCCTGCCCTACGCGCTGGACCTGGCAAAAAGCTATGGGGCAAAACTCTATCTTATGCATGTGGTCTATGACATTGCTACCGCCTCGGGTCTCTATGTCCCCCACATCTCCGTTGACGAGATGTACAAGGAAATAGAGGCAAGCGCAGAGAAGGAGCTTGAGCGGTTCGGTTTTGAGCAGAGGCAGGAGGTCAGGGATGTACAGTATATCCTCCGCCGCGGCGTCCCCTACGAAGAGGTCCTGAAGTTCATCCAGGAAGAGGGAATCGATCTTGTCGTCATCGGGACGCACGGAAGAAAGGGACTCGACAGGGTGCTCTTCGGGAGCACAGCCGAAAGGATTGTAAGGAACTCACCCTGCCCGGTCCTCACCGTGAGGGAACCCCTCAAATAAGGCAGTGACCACACTGAGGACCCATACCCTTGTTGTCGGCGGCGGCCCGGCAGGCGCCACCGCTGCCAGGCATCTGGCAGCCGGGGGGAAGGAAACCATCCTCATTGAGAGGGACTTCTCCTATATAAAGCCCTGCGGCGGCGGCATCCCCTCAACAGCCTTCCAGGAGCTGGAGCTCCCTGAGGATACGGTCAGGAAGGAGATCCACAAGCTCTTCATTGTCTCGCCAAAGGGTGCGGAGGTGGAGATTTCCCTCTCTGGCGGGCATATCTGCATCACAGAGCGGGGGGCCTTTGACAGCCGTCTCAGGGAACTGGCTGCTGAAAAAGGGGCATCTCTCATGGAGGCAGAGTTCCTGCGGTTTGAGGAGACAGGGAAGGTCATCACATCAGTCATCAGGGACAGGGCAACAGGGGAAGAAAAAAAGGTGAAATCCGATTACGTGGTCGGTTCCGACGGGATCTCCTTTGCCGTTGGCTCACGAATGAAGGCCCAAAGGCCTGCCCCTCTGTTCACCATCAGCAGCCACTTGGCATCTCCTGCATTCAGGGGCGATGCCTGCGAGTTCTGGTTCGGCTCTCACCACGCAACCCGGTTCTATTCCTGGGTCTTTCCTTCTGAGGGATATTGCTCAGTCGGGACAGGGAGCACAGACCCCCGACAGCTCAGATCCCTCATGGGGAGGTTCCTCCAGAGGAGACTCCCTTCAGAGCCGCCTCAGGACCCTGTGAGGATGAGGGCCTTCAGTATGCCTGTCTGGGACGGAAGGCTCTTCAGCCAGAAAAATGTCCTTCTTACCGGTGATGCAGCAGGAATGGTCATGCCGGTGACATACGAGGGGATATACTATGCCATGAAGTCCGGGGAATTCGCAGCCCAGGCAATCGGGGAGGAGAACCCCTCTGCCTACAGAAAGCTCTGGCTGGCGAGGTTCAGGAACAGGTTTCTCCTCATGGACAAACTAAAGAACCACCTCTTCCGGTCAGACGAGGGGATAGAAAAATGGGTGGCACTCCACAGGAGACCCGAGGTCCAGGAAGCGGCCATGAGGCTCTGGCTGAGAAAGGATTCAGGAAGAGGAGGACTCCTCTCGTATCTCAAGTTCTTCAGACATCTCCTGCCCTTCTGATTGCTGTTTTCCGAGGAGAGAGCTTTTTTAGCTTTATGAAAAAACTGAATATACCCCTCATCCTTTCCATCCTGGTTCATTGCGTCATCATAGCCGTCTTTGCCCTCCTCTCCGAGAAGGCGCTTGAGGAATTGCAGAAGGAAAAACACAACCGTCCCATCATCGCCGAGATCATACCGCAGGAGAAGCTGCCTCAGCCCAAAACGAAACCGGTACCGCCTCCACCCCAACTTAAGCCCCAGCCTCCCTTGAAAGACCTACGTCCGCCTAAGAAGCTCTCAGAAGAAAGGTCGTCTCAACCTCCAGGAATGAAAACGACACCGGGAGCATCGGCATCACGATCGCCTCAGGCGGACACGAAGGACCAGGGGCTGCAAAAAGTGCCATTGGAAAGGCCTCTTATGCCAGTCCCTGAGAGAAAGCAGGCTGTCGCTCCCCCCTCACCTCCCACAACATCGTTGCGAAAGAGGCTCTTTGACAGGGATGTGATAGGAAGCTTGGCTCAAAAGAAAAATACGGAGGAGGGCACGGGCAACGGCATAACCTTTGATCCTGATAGGATCAGATCCTCAGGTTACTGGCAGCGTATTTTAGAGAGGATTCGGAGCACGGCGGAACGAATTCCATATCCTCCCGAAGCGGCTGAAAAAGGATGGCAGGGTGAAGCCATTGTCATCATAACAATTACAAAAAATGGCAGGCTTGCAGCTATTGAGCTTGAGAAGAGTTCAGGGTACAAGGTTCTTGATGACAAAGCATTAAAGGTACTGAAGGATGCGGAGCCATACTGGCCTCTCCCTGATGACTGGAAACAAGACAGCGTCACCTTCGAATTTCACTACATCTTCGACCTATACGGGTTCTATGTCCGCTGACACCTGCCTCCGTCTTTGCCAAAAGGAGGCAGCATGTCTTTCCTGCACCCAGCCGTCTTTTCAGAAGAAAAAACAAACCCTTTGTTCCCCGAGCCTGCAAGAGGGGAGAGTTACGATAGCTATAGGCTAATCAGGAGAATAAGCATCACCGTGACCGGGGAGGATGACCGCCCTTTTCCCCCGGCCTTTCATCTCCTCATCCAGCATCTGCGCAATCTCCTTCAGCCCTGCCGACTCCTCTTTGTAGATCCGGCTGTCGCTGTTGGGGCTGGTGAGGAGATACCTGTAGACACCGAGAATCTCCCTCTCATCAGCCGAGAGACTCTGTATGTTGATCAGGTAGTCTGAGCTGAAGAGGAGCCCGTAGTCCCTGTTCATGAAAAAGACCTGGCCGGGTATGTGGCCGCCGTGGCTCTCCAGCACATCAAAGCTCAGGCTCCCGATCGAAAACGCATCAATGATCCTGAAGGCGCCCACCCTTCCCTTTTCAGAGGGGGAAAAGTACTGCGCCTCCCCTGAAAACCCGCTCTCGGTAAAACGGGAGATGAGACGGGTGTAATACTTGTTGAGATTGAAGAGCCTGCCTGAAGCGCCGTAGGCCCTGTTCCCATGCTCCATCACTCCCCGGCTTCCGGGGTGCATGACAACCTCTGTCCCGAACTCCCGGCTGAAGGAGTCGGCAGAGCCCATGTGGTCCGCATCAGGATGGGTGATAAAGATCCTCCTCAGCTGGGACGGATCCATTCCCTTCTCCCTGAAGAGCCTCTTTATGTCCTCATAATAGATGCCGTACCCGGCGTCCACCATAAAAAGGTCAGAGCCGCTCTTGAAGACAAAGATATTCTCTGTTGTGGGCAGCCGGAAAGAGTAGAGGGTCACATCCCCCAGCTGAAGGGGCGGCATCTCACGGACTGCAAACCTCTCGCCCGTGCTGCTCCTGGATCGGGAGGCAAGCGTGAGGATCTTCTCAAAGACCTCTCCTGCCTCAAGATTGGCCCCTGCCTCTGAGGCGAAACGGATCAGGTCCTCTGAGAGTTCATGAGAGGAGGCGATGAGAGACCGCATTTCCGTGAGGTCCTCCTCTCCCAGTATCCTCCGGAGCCTGAGAAAGAACTTTTCCACCAGCTTGAGGCCGATGACCTGCTCAGCCTCCTCCTCATCAGATCCCCTGTAAACGACCCTGTAGTGATACCCCTTCTCATTGATCGCCTGGAGGAGACTGTCCACCTCAGCCACATCCCGCACCGCCATGGCGATGTCCGCTGACTCCGGGTCTATTGCCTCGTCAAAGAGCATGTAGATCACATTGGCACCGCGCTCTCTCAGGAGTTGGGCAAAACCTGCCAGGGTGCCGGGCCTGTGCTCAAGCCTCACCTTCACCTCAAGGATGCTCGCCAGGCTCGTGATCCCAACCTCCGCATCCCGGCTGTCCTGTGTCCTTTCAAAGGAGTATCCCCTCTCCCTCATTATCCCGAGAAGGCTCTCCATCCTCTCCCTCCCCTCAACCTGAACCTCTACGGCAACACGGCTGCTGTCTGAAGATCGGTCATAGTGAAAGAACCCGATATTCCCGTTGGAAAGGGAGATGGCCGATGCAAAATCAGCCAGAGAGCCCGGCCTGTCATCGAGATAGACACTGAACTTCAGGAGGATTTCTCCCGAAGGGGGCCTGATCATCTCATAAGCCCTGATGGGCAGATCAAAGAACTTATTCACTTAACGCTCCTGGTGGATATTTCTCTCCAAGGCACAGTATCACTTTCCAGCTTAAGACAGGGAGAGCGCCTGCCGGTAATCCTCCCAGAGCCTCGCCTTTGAGCCGCCGTGGTCGAGGAAATCCCAGGGGAGGATCTCCTCAACCCCCTTCTGCCTGAACACGTACTGCCCCATCTCCACGCCCGTCTCTGCCAGCGCCCTTTTGAAATCCCCTGCCTGCGCCATCGCCCTGAGCACAGGGAAGACCCGCCTGTCACCGACAGAAAAAAGTCCCTGCATATGGGCATATTTCGGCACATCATGGAAGACCTTTACACCCCTCTCCGTCTTCAGGGAGCTCTTGATGAACTTCAGCTTCTCCTTCACCCTGTTCAGCTCCTCCATGGGGTGCCACTGGAAAGGGGTGAAGGGCTTGGGCACGAAGGTGCTGACGCTGAGGATGATGCTCCCCTTGCCTGAAATCTGCCGCACCTTTTTCACGAGATCAACAATCCCCTCTATATCCTCATGCCTCTCCGAGGGAAGTCCGATCATGAAATAGAGCCTCAGGTTCTCTATCCCTCCATCGAGGATGAGCTCCGAAGTCCGGAGGATCTCCTCCTCTGTCACCCGCTTCCTCACCACCTGCCTCATCCTCTCTGTTCCGGCCTCAGGCGCTATGGATACGCTTTTGTGCCTCTTCAGGAGATCAACAATAGCGGCGCTCTTCTCGCTGGCCCTGAGAGAGGTGATGGAAAACTCCACCCCCTCCATGCAGAGGAGATCCTCTATATCCGGATGATCCGTAAGAGATGGCCCGATAACGCCAATCCTGACCGCCTGCTGCTGACTGCCTGCTGCCGACTCTCTTGCCCTTTCCACGTCAGCCCTCAGCTGCTCTATCCCCTTCTTCCTCACAGGCCCATAGATGTGCCCTACAAGACAGAACCTGCACCTCCAGGGACATCCCCGCATCGCCTCCATGAGGTACATGTCGGAGAACTCCGCCTCAGGCGTAATGATACTGGTGGTGATGGGCGAGGAAGAAAGGTCCTTCAGCCGTCTCGTCCTGATGCGATCCGGCGCGCCCTCCAGCGGCAGCCTCTCCCTGATGGTTCCGTCGTCATTATATCGGATCTCATAGAACTCTGGGACGTAAAGCCCTTCAACACCGGAAGCGCCCTTCTTCACCGCATCCTTTACGCCGTCCCGCTCCTTGTACAGCTCGATGAACTCATCTATCAGCCCCTCAGCCTCTCCGCTGACAATAATGTCAAAGGCAGGGACAAAGGGTTCAGGATTGAAGAAGCAGCAGACACCTCCGGCTATCACCAGGGGATGAAACCTGTTCCTTTCAGCCGCCTCAGGAGGTATCCTGGCGAGATCAAGGATGGTGATGATGTTCGGGTAATCGTTCTCAAAGGAGAGGGAAAAGGCCACGATGTCGAACTCGGCAAGGGGCCTCTTTGACTCAAAGGAAAAAAGCGGCGTACCGGTCCTCCTGTACTCCCTGATATCAGACTCTTCAGGGAGGAAGGCCCTCTCGCAGACGATATCATCCCTCCTGTTCAGCATCCCGTAAATCCCCTGGAACCCGAGATTCGACATGCCCACGCTGTAGGTGTTGGGAAAAACGAGGCATATGCTGATTCTGCCGCCGGGGTCCTTGTATACCGTCCCCCTCTCCTTTGCCAGGAGCGCCTCAGCCTTCTGTACAAGTTTTCTGTTCATATCCGAGTACTATACCGAAAGAGGCTGCATCTTTTCATCCTCACAAAAGGGACCTTTCGCCCCAGTGACAGGATTTTTCAACAAGATGCAAATACGAGCTTCCCCAGTTTACAATAAGAGTGCGCATAACCACCCCTTGAGGGGAAAATGAAAGGTGGGGAAGATCCTTGCAAACCATGCCCCTTCCGACACGCATTAAGGAGCGAATCCCATGGCAGAGATCAGGTTCAGCGACAATTACAATGATATAAGCAGGCGGCACGGCACAGACTCGGGGTTCCAGTTCGAGTTCTTCTGCGAGAGATGCAACGACACCTGGAGGACGGAATTCATCCCTTACCGGACTGCCCAGGCCTCTGGCTGGCTCAGCAAAGCGGCAGGGGTCTTCGGCGGCGTCATCGGAGGCACGGTCGGGGACGCTGTTGAAGGTGTGGCCGAGGCTGGCTGGAGTTCAGCCCACGACAAGGCCTTCGCAGAGGCGATAGAAAAGGCGAAGCAGCATTTTCACCGCTGTCCCCGCTGCCTCCAGTACGTCTGCGGTCCCTGCTGGCACAAGGACAAGGGCCTCTGCCGGAACTGCTCGCCCAGCGCGGAGGTCGAAGTGGAGGCAGCGCGGGCAGAGGGCGAGGTTGAAGCTGCGAGGGAAAAAGGCAGGGAAGAGGGCAACCGCCGCGGTGCCCGGATAGAGACCGGGAGGGACAGGCAGCTCGTCTGCCCTGATTGCGGCCATGAGACAGAAGGGGCTAAGTTCTGTCCCCATTGCGGCAGGAAGCTTGCAACAAAAGACCAATGCCCCTCCTGCAACACCCAGGTCTCCCCAGGGACAAAGTTCTGTCCTGAGTGCGGCAGTAAAATACAATAACGATGACCATTCCTGTCATAAAGGCCTCCGGAAAGACCGAGGATTTCTCCATAGACAAACTCGTCAACTCCCTTGTCCGTTCAGGAGCGCCTGAGGATGTGGCCAGGGATATCGCAGAAAGAGTATCGGAGCAGGTATCCCCTTCGGTACACACAAGACACATCTTCAGGCTTGCGAAGAAGATGCTCAGACATTACAGCAAGGCCACAGGCATGAGGTATTCCATAAAAAGGGCGATCCATGCCCTCGGCCCGACAGGGTATCCCTTCGAAAAATATGTGGGCCGCATACTGAAGGCCCACGGCTACGACGTCGAGGTGAACAGGATGATCAGCGGATACTGCGTCACCCACGAGGTGGATGTGCTGGCTACAAGGGAAAACCGCCGCTGCATGATCGAGTGCAAGCACCATGCAAGCGGAGAAAGACCTGCCGACATCAAGACCGCACTCTATGTTCACGCGCGGTTCGAAGACATCAGGAAGGCCTTCGAGGTCCGGGAGAGCCTGAACTCCCATATCCATGAGGGATGGCTCGTGACCAACACGCGGTGCAGCTCAGAGGCGATAGAATACGCAGAATGCGTCGGCCTCAAAGTCGTGAGCTGGAGATACCCAGAGACCGGGAGCCTTGAGGCCATGATCGAAGCAAAGCGGCTCTACCCTGTGACAATCCTTCCCTCTGCGAGGGGGAAGACCATTGAGGCGCTCACCTCAAATGATATAATTCTTGCAGAGGAGATCTCCGGCATGGATCTGCCTGCCCTTATGCAACGGTCAGGCCTCGACAGGCAAACCGCCTCCCTGATAAAAAAGCAGGCAGACGAGCTCTGTCCCTGATCAAGTCGGGGGACGGGATCCTCAATCACCTTTGCGCGAGGATGCATTCGAACGGTTTCAGCGGGCCGTCTTGCCTCAGCGCAACGGTGAGACGGCCCGGTGCCTCGGAGCGAAGCGAGAATGAGTGAGAATGCGTCCCCGCGCAAACACCACGTTTTTTTGATGGTAGATTTGGGATCGCTATCAGCCTTGTTTATGATCATATTAAAAGCTATAATAGGCTCCGGTTTCATCGTCCCTACTG
>JBAZFD010000035.1:0-11658 GCA_041653575.1 Thermodesulfovibrionales bacterium | reverse complement strand
TATGCTATAGCGCCCAGGAGCTAGGGCGACGAGGACAAGGTGAGCACAGGCATCCACAGGATCCTTGAGGAAGACGCCACGCTCCAGTTCAGCAGGGATGAGGAGACGAAGGAGATGATCCTCTCCGGCATGGGCCAGGTCCACCTGGAAGTTGCCCTGGAGAAGCTGAAGAGAAAGTTCGGCGTTGACGTGGAGATGAAGACCCCCAAGATCCCCTACAGGGAGACGATCCGCGCCTCTGCCAAGGCCCAGGGCAAGCACAAGAAGCAGTCCGGCGGCCACGGCCAGTACGGCGACTGCTGGCTTGAGATAGAGCCCCTCCCCCGCGGAGCCGGGTACCAGTTTGTTGACAGGATTGTGGGCGGCGTCATCCCCCAGCAGTACAGGCCCGCCGTGGAGAAGGGCGTTGCGGAAACCATGCACGAGGGCGTCATAGCAGGATATCCCATAGTGGACATGAAAGTGACCCTCTGCGACGGCACCTATCATTCTGTTGACTCCTCTGAAATGGCCTTCAAGATTGCTGCGCACATGGCCATGAAAAAGGCGATGGAGGATGCAAAGCCTGCCCTCCTTGAGCCGGTGATGCGGGTGGAGGTGGTCGTGCCCGACGACGTCCTCGGCACGATAATCGGCGACCTCAACTCAAGAAGGGGAAAGGTCCAGGGCATGGAGCCCCAGGCAGGAGGAAACCAGAAGATCCTCGCCACAGTGCCCATGGCCGAGATGCTCACCTACGCCAACCAGCTCCAGAGCATGACTTCAGGCAGGGGCCTCTACTCCATGGAGTTCTCCCACTACGAAGACGTCCCCGGCCACATAGCCCAGAAACTCATAGCCGAAAGGCAGAAACACAAGGCTGAAGAACACTGAGAATTTAGTTGACACCTCCCTGATTAAGCCTCCCCTTTACAAGGGGAGGATGGGAGGGGTAGCGGTCTGGGAGTGGAGCATGACAACGGCATTCAACAGGGCATAGGAGAAACATTACCTCCCCTGCCCCTCCTTGTAAAGGAGGGGATTCAGAAATTCCATCTCAGGCGAAAGAGATTGTTTTGACGATATCATGACTGAGCTTAATTTCAAGTTGCAGGTTGACGCAGGTCTGAAGGAACTGGATGAGGGGGAGGGGATTCCGCACGAAGAGGTCGAAAAGCGGATGTCTCAATGGCTTGTCTGCCACGGAGCAAGACCGCTGGAGAATATTGAGTAAGCCATGGTAGGTGCGTAAAATTCCCTCTTAGAAAAGGGGGATCAAGGGGGTTGTTGATTTCCTGCAGTCAAGTTAGCAGGCATGGCGGCTATAGGGGAGGCAGAAAACAGACACAACCCCCTGCACCCCCTTTTCTAAGGGGAATAGGATACAGGGGTGATCCTTGACCTCCTTACCATATCCGACGAGCTCCCTGAAAACATCTCCGAAAGGCTCACCTTCCTGAACCTGAAGAGATGGGACACCCCGGATGTCGAGCCCATCGGCTGGACGGTGAAGGAGTATGAGATGAGAGAGAGGAAGAAGGACCCCTTTATAGGGATTTTGAGGGGAGAGGGGGTTGTGATTGAGGAGAGGTAGTGGAAAGTTTGGATATGTCTTCAATTCATTATTTCCCATAAAGAATACTTTTTCCTTTAGCTTTCATCTGTGGAGGATTATTATTAGTGGGAGCTGAGTTTGTCTCACTTAGAAAACAACTGAAGGGCGCTATCAGTGATTTTCTTGATATAGAGAAAATGGCATGTCCCCATACAGAAAATGGGCTGGTTGAGGTTATCAACGCTCTCTCATTATACCGCGAAGAGGGAAAGGCGTTGTTTCCCAAAATATTCATTTTTGATGATCTGTCTACGGTGTTGAAAATATTGGCGGTTCATGATCACGTTAGAGTTGGGGAAGGTCCGAAGGGGCAGAGTACTTGCATAGATGCACTGAAAAAATGTGCGCCCTTGGCTCAGGGTGGTTGGGCTATTTATATATTGAGAAAAAATGCTTCATTTGAATATGGCCTCTTTAGAGGCATTGGGAGTGTCCTCACTATTTCAATTGAAAATGCTCTCATAAATAATGGCATGCGAGATGTCCCCGTTATTATGGCTCAGCAACTTTCTGAAAAATATGTCAAGGTTGAAGGGGTTTCAGGAAATAGTATACTTATCAATTTTGGTGCAACAAGGTCTGATGTAGAACCTTCGACTGAGGGGATCAATCGATTTATAAATACGATAGTATTGAATGTTCCTGCTCACATTAAAGAACAAACATCAACTTTTTATGAAACACTGTTTTCTGATGTGCTGCGTGCCGGGCATGGGACTTTAGCGACTGTAATTTCTCATAGAAAAAAACTATTGCCTAAGCGCTTTCATGATAGTATCGTATTGAATCCACCAATAGATATTCCCCTAAACATACAGTCTCTTCTCTCAAGTAATGATATTGAAAGTAACTGTCGCTTGGAAGCCAGTGCATCGCTTATTAAGGGTATGATGTTAAGTGATGGCATTACTATATTTAATGATGCTGGGGCTGTCGTCGCCTACAATACATTTATTAAGCATACATCAAGCGGGCATTTTTCTCAGGGTGTTGCCGGTGGAGCACGCAGAAGAACCTTTGATTTCCTGATATCTATGATAGGTAAAGGATTAGAAAGTGCTTTTATGCAGTCCCAGGATGGAGCCGTTCTTTGTAAGGAGACCTCACATGAAGAGCAATGACGTAACCCTATGGAAAGGGCAGAATCCGGCAATAATTCCTCCGACCGAAACAAATGTAGATAATATTCTTTCTTATTCTCGCCAGTTGCATAGAAGAGATATTTCTCAGTTGACCTCTTCATTTAATAGCGGTAATTACGAAATGACTAGTTCGTATATTTGGCAAAAATCTATAGCGCTACTTAAGAATCAGCTTGGTAATCTAGGCATACTGTTTATTGCAGAAATGTTAGATAGGCCAGATATAACTGAGTTTTCCAGCATTGAGCAGAAGCTATCTGATTATGATGCGATTACTTTATCAGAAGAACTTGGTTTTATCAGTGGTACAGGTGCATTGAGGTTAAGGCATTCATATGAAAAATTGCATCATTTTGGTAGTCTTGAAGAAGATGAAGCTGATGAGTTTCAGATGACCATTGATGAGTGCATTGGAATTATTAGGGCTTGTGTCGATAATGTTGTAGGTCAGGAGCGTATTGAAGCAGCATTAGATTTTCAGCAGTTTCGTGGGAGCTTAGAAGAAGAGTCGTTTGAAGAGGATAGTACGGAAATTCAGCGCCTTCTTCAATCTCCGTACTTTTTCAAGAGGACTTCAATTCGAGTTCTAATTTCTTTGATTAAGTCTACTTCTGGTGCACAACTTGAAAATGTATTGGTAAATGCAAATTTGATAATTCCTTTGTTATGGAAAGTATTGAAGAAGCCAGAAAGATGGCAAATCGGCAGAGCTTATGCAGATGTCTTTGTCGAAGGTAAATCAAAGGCGGCAAGTGGTTTAAGAAAAGCATTGCTTAAGGTTAAAGGATTTGATTACGTGCCGGAAGACCTGAGGTCAAATTCTTATATTAAGGTTGCTAATGAAATTTTGGTTGCCCATGATAGTATGCAAAACTATTACAATGAGCCTGCTCCGACTAAGCTTCTGTCTGAAATGGGTAGTATCATTCCAATTCCAGCTTTGCCTGTTTGTCTGACTGCTGTCCTTAGCGTTAGGCTTGGGAATAGTTATGGTAACTCTTGGGCTGCGCAAAGCTATGCAACATCCATCTTGAAAAAAATATCCCAAGACAGGTGGGGTTATTTCCTTAGTGATTGTCTGTCAAGCGATGAAAGAATTCTTTATAAACTGTCTTACAAACTTCCTATTATGATGTGGTGCGACTTGGTTAAGGAATTTGAATTGATGTCTATAGCAAAGGATAATGTTAAAGATAAAGATATAATGCGATTGCTTGAAGAATCCAATAGCGGAAAACAAGAAAATATTAAGGCTATAGCGATGCGCCTTATTAATAAACTTGGGTTTAAGACAAGCTAATTGAAAAGAGGAGAGGCAGGTCTTGAGAGGGGTAGCGGGGTGAGGTCTTGCAAGAAATAGTGGGGTCCAAGTCTTGTTTGTTGCTGTTTTAGAGCGTATAGGGAAAGAAAGTGGGTCTTGGCACGTGAATTTTGCTTTATGCCTTTGAGAGAATCATGGATTCACTGATAACCCTTACGTGGGACAACCCGGCTTGAATTTTAAAAGAGCCCAATGAAACCAATGACAGAGGTATGAGAAGGAGGGCCACTGAAATGGGGCTTGCACAGAAGAGGGATAGACGATACTCCTACAAGGACTACCTGACGTGGCCTGATGAGGAGAGGTGGGAGATTATTGACGGCACGGCCTACAATATGAGCCCTGCGCCGACGCTGAAACACCAGGACATTGCAGGTACTATGTATTCGAGGCTGCGAGAAGCTGCAATAGCCAAGGGCTGCAAGGCGTACATAGCCCCTACTGATGTAGTATTCGATGACTTCAACGTAGTGCAGCCTGATGTTCTTGTGGTCTGTGACAAAACCAAGATAACCGAGAAGAACATCCAGGGGGCTCCTGACCTGATCGTGGAGGTTCTGTCTCCAGCCACGGAGTCAAAAGACAGACGGGAAAAGTGGAGACTCTATGAGAGATTTGGGGTGAAAGACTATATTATGGTTTCTCCTGAGGGGGAGTTCCTTGAACATTACACCCTCAAGGATGGCAGGTACTCTGATTTTCAGCTATTCACCTGGGATGAAACCATGACCATTGAATCTCTCTGCATTACCCTGAACCTCTGGGATATCTTCGGGAAAGCGAAAGAGGGTGAGGGAGAAGCATGAGACCAAGTCAAAGAAGGCGTGGAGGTGGCGGAGCGTGGAAAGGTGATTTCCCATGAGGAGCTGAAGGAAATGCAAGACATGGGGAGCCGACAGTCCTGGTAAATTGTTATAATCTGTCCTGATCGTTTAAGGGGTACAAACTATGGGTAAAAGAGAACTGCTTATAGATGAAATTGAACATATCCCCGAGCCACTTCTTGATGAGGTGCTTGATTTTGTTCATTTCCTGAAAGGGAAGATCGTTCGTGAGAAATGGGACACTGCTATTATAAGCGAGTCCTCTCTCTCTAAAGACTGGCTCAGGCCGGAAGAGGATGAGGCGTGGCAAGGTTTGTAAAGGGTGATGTGGTTGTTGTTCCTTTTCCCTTCTCCGATTTGTCCCAGGCTAAAAGGCGACCGGCTCTGGTCATCACATCCTTGGAAGGCGATGACCTCATTCTTTGTCAGATAACCAGCCAATCTGTCAGGGACAGTTATGCGGTCGCGCTTGATGATGGGGACTTTGAATCAGGGGCGTTAAACCGGGCCAGCAATGTGAGACCCAACCGTCTCTTCACAGCGGATACCCATATCATCCTGTACAAAACCTGAAAACAGATAAGGTTGCTGAAGTTGTTGAAAAGATTGTTTCGATCATAAGGGAATAAAATTTGGTGAGGAATTATAGATGAAAAAACTTTGGGCTGGTAGGTTTCAGGAGAAGACGGCGGATATTGTGGAGAGGTACACGGAGTCCATTTCCTATGACAGGAGGCTCTGGAGGCATGATATTGAGGGGAGCATCGCCCACGCGACCATGCTGAAGAGGCAGGGGATTATTCCCGCTGAGGACGCCGACAGCATCATCGAAGGGCTGAAGGAGATCTACAAGAAGATCGAGGAAGGCAGGTTCTGCTTCAGGGAGGACCTTGAGGACATCCACATGAACATCGAGGCTGCCCTTACCGAAAAGGTCGGCGAGATCGGCGGGAGGCTCCACACCGCCCGTTCGAGGAACGACCAGGTGGCGCTCGATATCAGGCTCTACCTCAGGGCGGAGGTGAAGGATATGATCAACCTCCTTCTGAGGCTTGAGGGTATCCTTGCTGAGATGGCCGAGAAGAACCTCGGGACGATCATGCCTGGCTACACCCACATGCAGAGGGCTCAGCCGGTGCTCCTCTCCCATCACCTCATGGCTTACGGCCAGATGTTCAGGCGGGACAGGCAGAGGCTCCAAGACCTCATGAAGAGGATCAACATCCTACCCCTCGGAGCCGGAGCCATGGCGGGAACGACTCTGCCCATAGACAGGCACTATGTGGCTGAGCTGCTGGGCTTCGACTCTGTCACAGAAAACAGCATGGACACTGTGGCTGACAGGGACTTCTCCCTGGAGTTTTTATCAAACGCCTCGATCTTCATGATGCACTCCTCACGCATGGCCGAGGAGCTGATCCTCTGGTCTTCAGAGGAGTTCTCCTTCATCGAGCTGCCCGACGCCTTCACAACAGGATCGAGCATTATGCCCCAGAAGAAGAACCCCGATGTGGCTGAGCTGATGAGGGGAAAGACCGGCAGGGTCTACGGCAGCCTTATCTCCCTGCTGACCACCATGAAGGGGCTTCCCATGACCTACAACAGGGACATGCAGGAGGACAAGGAGCCTGTCTTTGACGCAGTGGATACGGTGAAGCTTACCCTTGAGGCTCTGGTGCAGATGCTCCCCCGCATCACTTTCAAGGGGGAGAGGATGACTGAGACTGCCGATGCAGCCTTCTCTACAGCAACTGACATAGCCGAATACCTGGTGAGGCAGGCTGTCCCCTTCAGGACCGCCCATGAGATCACCGGAAAGATCGTGCGGTACTGCATCGAGCAGAAGAAAGGACTCTCGGACATGGCAATTGAAGAGTACAAGGGTTTCTCCGAGGCGATTGGCGAGGACATCTATCAGTTCATCAGCCTCTCCCAGTCGGTGAACTCCCGCATGTCCTACGGAGGCACTGCGCTGGAGATGGTGAAGGGCCAGATCCGGAGGTTTAAGGATACACTGAAGGGATAGGGCAGGCCTGTTTTCTTGCTGAGTTTAGGGTAAAATACCTGTCTATGAAAAAACAGACGAGGCCCCTGTCTCTTATCCTTTTATGCCTGATCCTTTCCTGTCTGTCCTGCGGCACGAAGGGGGATCCCACACTCAAATCCTTTGTGAAGCCTGATCCTGTGACGGAGGTAAGGGCTCTCCACCGGGAAGGGGAGATCATCATCTCCTGGTCCTATCCCCGCGCAAAGAGGGAGACCATACAGGGGTTCCTTGTTGAGAAGTCTGAAAACGGCTCTTTCAGGAAGACCGCTTCCCTCAAACCGGACTCCTCAGAATACAGGGACAGGGATTTCCTGGAGGGGAGGGAGTATACCTACAGGATCAGGGCCGTAAGCCTGAGGGATCTGTTATCTGACGACTCTCCTCTCCTGAAGGTGAGACCGGCTGTCCTGCCTCCTTCTCCCAAAGGGCTTTCCTATCTGCTCGGTCCCGACAGCCTGGAGGTCAGGTGGACAAAGGGAGCGGAAGGTGTGCTCTACAACATCTACAGGAAAAAGGGTTCAGCTCCGTACCAGCAGCTGCCGGTGAACAGGGAGCCCCTTGCAGAGGCATCATTCAGGGACCGCGTGGAAACAGCGGTGCCTGTATATTATACGGTCAGGCCCCTCCTTCCCACAGAGCTCAGAGATGAGGGGTTCCCCTCAGAGGAGCTGGTGGTGGACCCTGCCTCTTTTGTTCCCTCCAGCCCTTCGGGGCTCAGGTATATCCCTTCAGACAAAGGGGTCTATCTCACCTGGACAGAGAATGAGGCGAGCTGGAGCAGGGGGTACAGGATATACAGGCGGAGAGAGGGCGAGAGCCTTTTTGCAGCCATAGGGGAAAGCTCTGTTCCTGCCTTCCACGACAGGGAGCCTGCGGCAGGGAAGGTCGCCTATTTCGTCACTGTCATGGGGCCTGGGAAGGAGAGCGGACCTTCAGAGATAGTTGAGACAGAGAAAAGGGAGGAACAATAGGTATGGATACAATACTCCTGGGCCACGGCAGCGGCGGAAAGCTGATGCACAAGCTGATCAGGGAGTTCTTCGCCCCCGAGTTCGGGATGGAGGAGCTGAACGACGCGGCTGTGGTTGATATCACAGAGGCTGGGAAGGGCGGCAGGCTGGCCTTCACCACAGATTCCTATGTGGTCTCCCCCCTCTTTTTCCCCGGAGGAGACATCGGCGACCTGGCGGTGAACGGGACAGTGAACGACCTCTCTGTTGTGGGCGCAAAGCCCCTTTACCTCACTACAGGATTCATTATCGAGGAAGGGTTTCCTGTGGCTGACCTGAAGAGGGTCCTCCATTCCATGGCCTCGGCAGCAAAAAAGGCAGGGGTGCGGATCGTTGCAGGCGACACCAAGGTGGTGGACAGGGGCAAAGGGGACGGCATCTTCATCAACACCAGCGGCGTGGGTATCGTCCCTGAGGGATGCGAGCTCGGCAGCAGCCGGATCAGGCCCGGCGACAAGGTGATTATCAGCGGGGCCATCGGCAGCCACGGTGTGGCTGTCATGTCCGAGAGAAACGGGCTCACCTTCGATCCGCCGGTGCTCAGCGATTCTGCCGCCCTGAACGGGCTCATTGAGCGGATGCTCATCCATACCCAGGAGATCAGGATGATGAGGGACCCCACCAGGGGCGGCGTGGCCACAACGTTGAAGGAGATGGCCATGGAATCCGGTCTTGCCATGCGGATCAATGAGAAGCTTCTCTCAATTCCCTCGGGGGTGATGGGCGCCTGTGACCTCCTGGGCCTCGATCCCCTGTACATCGCCAACGAGGGGATTATTCTCGCCATTTGCGGGCCCGATGCGGCAGAGGGGCTGGTCAGCGAGATGCGGAAGCATCCCCTCGGCGAGGGCTCTGCCATTATCGGAGAAGTAGGGGAGGAGGAAAGGCAGAAGGGCATGGTCCTCCTTACCACTGCCATCGGCGGCACACGCATTGTTGACATGCTCCCTGGGGAGCAGCTCCCGCGGATATGCTAAAATATCCGGGGTTCAGAAAGGTCTGTTTCTGAGGAAAGATCAACAGGCTCCATGAATCATCCAACCCATACCGGAGGTTTCCTATGATGAAAAGGGTTTTCTGTGCCGTTGTTGCGGCATTTTTTATGCATATCTCCCTCAGCCATGCCTCCCCCATTCTCCTGGACAAGGTCATGGCCATTGTGAACAAGGAGGTCATCACCTGGAGCGACCTCTACAAGACCATGGAGTTCGAGGCAGGCCCCGAGGTCAAGGCCATGAGCGACGAGGAGAAGAGGCGGTTCTTCAAGGCGAATGAGATGATGTTCCTCGATGCGCTCGTGGACATGAGGCTCCAGCTCCAGGCAGCGGCGAATGCCGGGGTCAGGGCAGGCAAGGAGGATGTGGACAGGGCCGTGGAGGGGATCAAGAAGAAGTACTCCATGACCGATGAGGCCTTCATAAAGGCCATCAGGGAGGAGGGGTTCAGCCCTGAGGAATACAGGAAGAAGCTCGCTGACCAGATCACCATCGCCCGTGTTGTGGACCAGGAGATCAAGAGCAAGCTCATTGTGACGGAAAAGGAGATAGACACATACCTCACAGAGCACAGCTCCCTTATCAACGACAGCAACGGCTTTGATATAAGCCATATCTACCTCAAGAAGAGCTCGAACAGGGCCGAGGTGGAAGAGCGGGCCCAGGAGCTGTACAAAAAGATAAAGGCCGGGGAGGATTTCGGCTCCCTTGCCCGGCAGCATTCCGAAGATGGCAGCGCAAAGGCAGGGGGGGAGCTCGGGTTCATCAAGAAGACCGATCTCTCCAAGGATTTCCTTGATGTTCTTGCCGGACTCAAGGCAGGGGATGTGAGCGAGCCTTTCTGGAGCGGCAACGGGATGCATATCATCAGGCTGAATGTCCAGAGGGTGACGAAGGACCCCAAAGATCTCAGGGAGGCGGTGAGGCAGAAGCTCCTTGAGGAGAAGTTCAAGACCGAATATTCTGATTGGCTCAAGGGCCTCAGAGAGAAATCATACGTGGAGATAAAGATATAAGCGTTCTGCTTGATTTCAGCTGTCATGGTGAGCCTGTCGAACCATGGTGCTGTTGTTATTTGAATAAGGCTGGACACCCTTCGACAGGCTCAGGGTGACAGATTACCCACAGTGAGAGAGAATCACAAAGGATTATATGGAACACAGGCTTCAGAAGATACTGGCCCAGATGGGCATTGCCTCACGCAGGAAGGCTGAGGAGATCATAGAAGAGGGGAGGGTGACGGTCAACGGCCAGGTAGCCACCCTGGGGACAAAGGCGGATCCTGAGAAGGACCACATAAAGCTGGACGGAAAGCTCCTCACGAGGCTTGAACCGAGGGTATACCTCATGTTCAACAAGCCCATGGGAGTGGTCACCTCCCTCTCGGACCCTGAAGGAAGGCCCACGGTAAAGGACTACCTCAAGGGGGTCAAGCAGAGGGTCTTTCCTGTGGGAAGACTTGATTATGACTCAGAGGGGCTCCTCCTTATCACCAATGATGGCGACTTTGCCCATGCCATTATCCATCCTGCACGGAAGGTCCCCAAGACCTATGTGGTGAAGGCAAAGGGCATGGTTACCGATGAGGAGCTGGATAGGCTCAAAAAGGGGATACGCCTTGAAGACGGCATGACCGCTCCTGCCTGGGTGAGAAAGATCAGGGAGGCGGAGACCAACTCCTGGGTGGAGATCACCATCCATGAGGGCAGGAAGAGGCAGGTGAGGAGGATGATGGAGGCAATCGGTCATCCTGCGCTGAGACTGAAGAGAGTGATTATCAACGGCCTCAGGCTGGGCGACCTGATGCCCGGCGAGCTCCGGTTCCTTACCCCTGATGAGGTCGCTATGGTCAGGAGAGATCCCGGCCTCGAAGGCCAGCGTAAAGGAAGAGGCAGGACAAAGAAACGCTGATTTTTCAAGAATAGAATATAGAAATAAATACGGAGGATTCATGTTTCGTGATAAGGGTTGCGGTGAAGTGAGGGAGTCCGAGATCGGCTCCCGGATATCCCTGGCTGGATGGGTTTTCAGAAGAAGGGATCACGGAGGCCTCATATTCGTTGACCTGCGCGACAGGACCGGCATCTCACAGGTGGTCTTCAGCCCTGATGTCTCTGCCGAGGCCCATGCGCTGGCCCACGACCTGAGGGGAGAGTTTGTCATCGCCGTCTCCGGTGAGGTGAGGAGAAGGCCCGAGGGGACGATAAACCCCAATCTCCCCACAGGGGCTGTTGAGCTCTATGCCGAAAGCCTCCAGGTGCTCAACGAGGCAGCGCCATTGCCCTTCCCCATGGAGGATGCCGCGGACGCCTCAGAATTCCTCAGGCTGAAGCACAGGTACCTCGATCTCAGAAGGCCCGAGCTCCAGAGGAACCTCATCATCAGGCACAAGGCCACAAAGGTGATGAGGGATTACCTCGACGAGAGCGGATTCCTTGAGGTGGAGACCCCCATGCTCACCAAGTCCACGCCCGAAGGCGCAAGGGATTACCTCGTGCCCAGCAGGCTCAATCCCGGCCATTTCTATGCCCTTCCCCAGTCGCCCCAGCTTTTCAAGCAGATCCTCATGGTGGCAGGGATGGAGAAGTACTTCCAGGTGGTGAAGTGCTTCAGGGACGAGGACCTGCGGTCAGACAGGCAGCCCGAGTTCACCCAGGTGGACCTTGAGATGTCCTTCATAGACAGGGAGGAGATCATCTCCCTCATCGAGAGGATGCTCCAGAAG
>JBAZFD010000034.1:0-11962 GCA_041653575.1 Thermodesulfovibrionales bacterium | reverse complement strand
TGTCCAGGGCTCCTGCGATATGGGTTGTCTCCCTGCCGTCCTTCCGGGATATCAGCCGGTGACCGACAAAGGAGCACGGGAAAGGTTCTCTGAAAAATGGGGCGCAGCTGTGCCTGCCTGGACAGGAAAAAACTCTCCCCAGATGATGACAGCCGCAAAAGAAGGAAAGATAAAGGCCCTCTATATCTGGGGCGAGGACCCCGGCCAGACACACGGAGATCTCACGAACATCAGGGAAGCGCTCTCATCGCTCAACTTCCTCGTCTACCAGGATCTCTTCTTCACCAAGACAGCGGAGCTCGCTCATGTGGTGCTTCCTGCCTCTTCCTTTGCGGAAAAGGAGGGGACCTTTGCCAACACGGAGAGAAGGGTAAGGCTCCTCAGAAGGGCAATTCCGCCAGTGGGCTCGTCAAGGCCCGACTGGGAGATATTCCAGGAGCTTTCATCCCGCCTGGGTCTGCCGACCGACTTCAACGCTTCTTCAGAGGTCTACGACGAAATGGCATCGCTCTGTGATCTTTTCAGGGGAATATCGCACAGGAGACTCCTCTCCCATGGGATCCAGTGGCCCTGCACAGACGAGTCTCACCCTGGGACAGTGCGGCTCTATACCGAGGGGTTCCCCCAGGGACGGGCATCATTTTTCGCCATTCCCTACAGGAAACCGTCAGAAAAGGTGACAGCTGAGTTCCCCCTTATTCTCACTACCGGGAGACGGCTCTACCACTTCAACAATGCCGCCCAGACAAGGAGAACCCCGACTGCCGAGCAAAAAGAAGAGGCCCTGGATATGCACCCCAGGGACATGACAAAATTAAACCTTGCCGAGGGGCAGACGGTGAAGATCGTCTCCCGGAGGGGAGAGGTGGAAATCCCGGTAAGAAAGGATGCCTCAATCATGGAAGGCGTTGTCTTTGCTTCCTTCCACGACCCCAATCTCCCCATCAACCTCCTCACAGGCGGCGCAGGGGACTCATACACAGACACCTACAGCTACAAATTTACCGCAGTAAGGGTTGAGGCGCATTGACTCTTCCATGATGAGCCTTTAGAATAGCCACCATGGAAGACCACAGACTGAAGGCGTTCTGCCTTGTCTATGAGATGAAGAGCTTCTCACAGGCAGCGAGGGCGAAGCTCATGACCCAGTCTGCCATGAGCCATCTCATAAAGGGACTGGAGGAGGAGATAGGGGTGAGGCTCTTTCTCCGCTACCCCAAGACCGTGGAGCCGACTCCGGCGGGCAGGCTCTTCTACAGCCACGCCAAAACCATACTGGAGCAGTACCGGCGGATGGAAGATGAGGTCCTCACCCTCGTACAGAGGGTGAGGGGAACCCTTCTTATGGGAGCAAGTCCCACGGTAGCCGCCTACCTCCTGCCCCAGGCGCTCTATGATTTTTCCAGGAAATATCCTGAGGTGCAGTCTGACCTCTCCGTGGGGAACACGGAAGAGATCATCGCCCGTGTCAGATCAGGTGAAAGGGAGATAGGGATTGTTGAGGGCCATATCACCGAAGGACTGGTCTCCTCTGAAAGGATTGCCGGAGACGAGATCGTAATCATTGCATCGGATGTGAACCCCCTCGCAAAAAAGAAGTCCCTTACTGCCCATGACCTCCTCTCAGAGCCCTTCATCATGCCTGAGCCGGGATCAGGACTCAGGGAGTTCATCGAAGACTATATCAGGCTCCTGCCGGTCAACCCTGAGGATATCCGCGTGGCCATGACTATCGGAAGCACTGAGCTCATTATCCAGATGGTCCAGTCGGACCTGGGAATCGCCTTTGCCTCCAAATGGTCTGTCTTCAGGGCCGTAAGGGAGGGCTCCCTGAAGATCCTGGACCTCCCCCGGAAGGGGCTGAACAGGGACTTCTATCTCATATCAGCAGGGAAAGAGGGATCCACCATGACTGCTCAGGTCTTCGGGGATTTTATCAGGGGCTACCGGTTCTTCGCCCCCTTCTGAACCGGGGACAACCAGGGGAAACCCGCCCCACCCTCAGAGGGCTTCTCCCTCGGGGAAGGCGGAGAAAGAGGAGAGAGGGAAAAAACCATAAGGGAATATGTAAGACTATTTGTCCATGGTACACTGAATGACAGATCTTTATAAAAGGAGGCCTTTCTCATGAGCAGGTTGCAATCCCTTCTCACTGGATGTACCGCAGTTATTGTCTTCAGTCTTTTCTCCCTCTCTGCCGTAAAGGCAGAGGAATACTCCCTCGACGAACTTTACCGGATCTCTCTTGAACGGTCTGAGCGGATCATGATAAGCCGGGAAGACCTCTATATCACCGCCAGGGAAAAAGACAGGGCCTTCTCCGCCCTCCTCCCCCGCCTCACTGCCTACGGAACCTACACGCAATACACCACCTCGAAGATGATAGCCAGCGGCCAGTACATCCAGCCTGACCACTCCACAGCCTGGGGGCTGAGGCTGGACCAGTCCTTCTCCGTAAGCGGCAGGGAGCTCACCGCCTACAGCATATCCAGGGCAAACATAGAAAAGGGCAGGTATGACCTTGCGGCAATGCAGGAAAGCTACCTTTTACAGGTAGCCAACGCCTATTATGACCTCGTGCGGGCCAAAAAAACCCTTGAGATCGCGAAGGCCAACAGGGAACGGCTCCAGAAGCACAGGGACGCCGCAGAGATAAGGCTCAAGGTAGGTGAGGTGACAAAGACGGACCTGCTCAGGGCAGAGGCGGAGCTCTCAGGCGCAGAATCTCAGCTCATCAGGGCAGAAAACACCTGGCAGTTCTCCAAGGCCTTCCTCGCCAGGGCTGCCGGTATAGAGGGAGATTACGATATCAGGGAGTCAGCCGCGCCTGCTGCAAAAGACTATACCCTCCCGGCACTCAGGGAGACTGCCCTGAGGGAGAGACCTGAGCTGAAGTCATCGGAGGTCAGAAAAAAAGTCAGTGAAGACGAGGTGAGCTACACGAAGGGCGCCTACTGGCCGACCATGGCCATCCAGGGGGTTTACAACAAGGTGGACAACAAGCCTGAAAACTTTTTCCAGAACAAGGAGAGCATCTATGGCAGCGCAAGCCTGAACTTTCCCTTCTTCGAGGGAGGACTCAGGATCGCTGAAGTAAGGCAGGCAGAGGCGCGGCAGAGACAGGCCCAGCTCCAGTACGAGGACCTGAAAAAAACAGTGGGAATCCAGGTGGAAAGCGCCTATTTTGATTTCCAGACCCAGAAGGGAGTCCTGAGCTCTTTGTCCGACAAGCTTGCCTTTGCAAAGGACAACTACAACTCCGTCTCAAAGCAGTATGAGTACGGTCTTGCCAACAGCATAGATGTCATAGACGCCAACACCCTGCTCCTCACATCGGAGAGCCAGCTGACGGATGCGCAGTATGCATATCAACTATCCCTTGTGAGCCTCCAGAGGGCAACAGGGACATTCCTGCCCGCAGTCACACAGAAGGGACCGGCGGAGTAAGCGGAGGAAAGGTGAGGCATAACCTGAAAGGGTTCATGAACAGGGGCATCTGGCTCATCCTCTTGCCCCTCATCGCCCTGAGCCCTGCCTGTAAAAAGGCAGAGATGAACAAGCAGGGGGAAAGGGTCGTCAATATCCGGGTGCAGCCTGCTGAAAAGAGGGCGCTGAAACCCTTTGTGGAGACCATAGGCAGCCTGACTCCTTACGAAGAGGTGATGGTGAGCGCCGAACTGGAGGGTGTCCTCAGAAAAGTAACCGTGGACGAGGGGAGCCCGGTCTCAAAGGGAATGGCCCTTGCCCTTATTGACGACACCGATTACCGGCTTGAGGTCAGGAGGGCAGAGGCAGTCCTGAAACAGGCCGAAGCGACACGGGAAAACACGAAACTTGAGATGGGAAGAAAGCTCGCCCTCTTCAAGGAAGAGCTGGTGACGCGGCAGCAGTTCGACGATGTGGCCACGCGCCTTTCCCTGGCAGAAGCAGAGCTGGACAGGGCACAGGCTGCCTCGGAAACAGCCAGGCTGAAGCTGAGAAAGACTCAGCTCTTTTCTCCCATCACCGGATCGGTGAAGGAGAAAAAGGTTGCAGCCGGAGACTTTGTGAGAAACGGCACCAATCTCTTTGCCCTGATCCAGACCAACCCCCTGAAACTGAACTTCACAGTCCCTGAGAGGGAAGTAAGCAGGCTGAAGCAGGGAAGGGATCTGGCCTTCACGGTGGATGCCTTCCCCGAAAAGGAGTTCACCGGAAAGGTGAGCCTCATCTACCCGGCGCTCCAGGAACAGACAAGGACCCTCCAGGTGGAGGCCCAGGTCCCGAACGCCGAAGGCGGCCTGAAGCCCGGCCTCTTCTGTCATATCACCCTCTACACCGGAGATGAAAGGGATACCATCCTTGTGCCTGTCATCTCCCTTGTCTATGAAGCTGAAAAGGTGAAGATCTTTGTTGTTGAAGGAGACAGGGCAAAGGAAAGAACAGTCACGACAGGCAACAAATACGGCGAGATGATGGAAATTGTCACCGGTCTCAAAGAAGGAGACCAGGTAGTTGTCGTAGGCCATCAGAATCTTTCCGACGGAGTGAAGGTTAATGTGGCTCGCTGACACCTCTATCAAGCGGCCTGTCTTTGCCACCATGGTCATCGCCGCCCTGGTGATCTTCGGCCTTGTGAGCTATCCCGATATCGGGGTGGACCTCTTCCCCAAGGTTGATTTTCCTGTTGTAACCATCACCACCAGCCTCAAAGGCGCAAGCCCCGAGATCATGGACATTGACGTAACGGACAAGGTCGAAGAGGCGGTGAACACCATTAACGGCGTCAAGACGATCCAGTCCACCAGCACCGAAGGCTCATCCACCGTCATCGTGGAGTTCGTCCTTGAGAGGGACATAGACCTGGCTGTCCAGGATGTGAGAGAGAAGGTCTCAGCCATCCGTGCCAGGCTCCCGCGAGACATAGATGAGCCTGTCATAGAGAAGGTTGACCCCGACGCGACTCCCGTCCTCTGGCTCGCCCTCACCGGGGAAAAAACGGAGAGGGAGCTCTCCACCTATGCAGACGAGATTCTCAGGGAGCAGCTCCAGAAGATCAACGGCGTCGGAGCAGTCCGTCTCGCTGGGCTGAGACTGAGGCAGGTGAGGATATGGCTCGACTCTGACAGGCTCCAGGCCTACGGGATAACCGCCCAGGATGTGATGAAGGCGCTTCAGAGGGAAAACGTCGAGCTCCCCAGCGGACGGATCGAGAGCAGCACAAAGGAGTATTCCGTCAAGGTGAAGGGAGAGTTCCTGAAGGTGGAGGAGTTCAACGACCTCATTGTGGGCTATACAAAAGCCGCTCCGGTGAGGCTCAGCGATATCGGCAGGGCAGAAGACGGGATGCAGGAAAAGAGGAGCATCGCGCGGTTCAACGGCACCCCTGCGGTAGGACTGGGAATCCAGAAGCAGTCAGGAACCAACACCGTTGAGGTGATAGACAGAATCAAGGGGCAGCTGGACCGGATAATGACCAGCCTCCCCGGCGGGATGCGGCTGGGGATATCCTTTGACCAGTCACCTTTCATCAAGAGGTCCATCAGCGAGGTGCAGCACCACCTCATCTTCGGCGGCGTCTTCGCCGCCCTTGCGGTCCTCCTCTTCCTCAAGAGCCTGAGGATCACCCTCATCTCCGCCCTTGCCATTCCTGCCTCCATCATCGCCACCTTTGCGATCATGAAGCTCTTCAGCTTCACCTTCAACAACATGTCCATGCTCGCCCTCTCCCTCTCCGTGGGAATCCTCATTGATGACGCCATTATTGTCATCGAGAACATCCACAGGCATATGGAGGAGGGAATGGCTCCCCGCGAGGCAGCATCCTTTGCCACCTCTGAGATCGGCCTCGCGGTCATGGCAACCACCCTTGCCATTGTGGCCATATTCCTCCCTGTTGCCTTTATGAAGGGGATCATCGGGAGGTTCTTCCTCCAGTTCGCCCTCACCGTTGTCTTCGCTGTGCTGGTATCCCTCTTCATATCCTTCACCCTCACGCCCATGCTGGCGTCAAGGTATCTGAAAAACCAAAAGTCAGAAGCCGGAAGCCAGAAGTCAGAGAAGAAAGGGTTCCTGGGAAAATTCTCAGACAGCTTTGAAAGGATCTACCAAAAAACAGAGGACAGCTACAGAACTATCCTGGGGGTCGCCCTCCGTCACAGGACGATTGTGCTCATATCGGCAGCGGTGATTTTCCTGTGCAGTCTTCTCATCCCTGTTTTCCTCCTGGGCAAGGAGTTTGTGCCTCCCGAGGACCAGGGGAGGTTTATTGTGAGGCTCAAGGCGCCCATAGACTACTCTGTGGATGGTGTGGACAGGATGTTCAGGACAGCTGAAGACTACATCAGGTCGCTCCCTGAGGTGAATACCGTCTTCTATGCCCAGGGGCTCGTCAGCGGAGAGGTGAACAAGGGGACCATGTTCATCGGCCTGAAGCCCAAGGCTGAAAGACAAAAGAGCCAGGAAGAGATAAAGGCCGAGGTCAGGAAGAGGCTGATGCAGGTGCCCGGTCTCGTCGGCACGGCGGAGGATGTCTCCCTCATCGGCGGAGGCCAGAGGCAGGTCCCGATCCAGTTCACGGTCAGGGGGAGCGACCTCCCGGCGCTGGAGGGATATGTACGGCAGATCATGACAGGGCTTTCCAAGCTCCCCGGTATCGTTGACCTGGATTCCTCCCTTGAGGCAGGCAAGCCCGAGGTGAGGGTCTTCATAGACAGGGAGAAGGCTGCTGACCTCGGCGTTGACATGGCCACCGTGGCTGAGGCGGTGAACTTCCTCATCGGCGGAGAGGTGGATGTAACAAAGTTCAAGGATGAGACCAAGGGCAGGAGATATGATGTAAGGGCCCGGCTCCTCAGCCGCGACAGGATGGACCCTGCCGACCTGGGGAAGATATATGTAAGGGCCCGCGACGGGAGGCTTATCGAGCTCTCCAATATCGTCTCGCTCCACGAGACAGGGGGGCCGAGCATCATCAACAGGCTCGACAGGCAGAGGTCGATCAGCCTCTTTGCAAACCTGGAAGGAAAGCCCCTGGGCCAGGCAAAGGCTGAGCTGGACGGGATAGCGGAAAAGGTCCTGCCTGCCGGCTACTCAACACGGCACATGGGCATGGCTGACATCATGGGAGAGTCCTTCATTTATCTTACCTTCGCCCTTGTCCTCGGGGTGATCCTGGCCTACATGATCCTGGCCTCCCAGTTCGAAAGCTTCATCCATCCCTTTACCGTCCTCCTCTCCATGCCGCTGTCCTTCATAGGCGCCTTCGGCGCGCTGCTGATCACCGGGAATACGCTGAACATCTTCAGCTTCATCGGCCTCATCCTCCTCATGGGGCTGGTGAAGAAAAACGCGATTCTCCTCGTGGACTACACCAACACCCTCAGGCAGAGGGGGATGACCAGGAGGGAGGCGCTTATCCAGGCAGGCCCTGTCCGGCTGAGGCCTATCCTCATGACCACCATTGCCATGGTCATAGGGATGATGCCCATTGCCATCGGCATCGGAGAGGGTTCAGAGACCCGCGCCCCCATGGCAATAGCCACCATAGGAGGCCTTCTCACCTCCCTCATACTGACCCTCGTGGTTGTGCCCACGGCCTATGACCTCTTCGACGATATCCAGATTAAACTCTCCAGGAGGAGAAATCCCTTCAGGAAAAAGACAAGGCCCAAGGAGGGGGAACGATGAAGATGGTCCTCATCGCCTATTGCGAGGCTGTTGACTATGAGATAATAGACGCCCTCAGGGAAGCAGGCATCAAGGGATACACAAAGTTCACCGAGGTCCTGGGCGAGGGAACGGAGACCCAGCCCAGGCTGGGCACCGCCTGCTGGCCGGGGCGAAACAACTTCCTGGCCATAGCCCTTGAGGATGATGAACTGGCGGCCCTCAAGACAGCTGTGGCAGGAATGAAGGCAAACCATCCCAGGGCCGGGATAAAGGCCTTCATCATGCCCCTGGAGGAGATTCTGTGAGTCTGCGACAAAATATATTGAGTACAATTGAATAAGATCTGAGCCTGAGGTGACCTCATGAAAAGAAGAGCTCTTGTCATAACCGCCGTCATCATTGTCATTCTTGCAGCAGTCTTCCTTGTCCTCAGATCAGGCAAAGAGGAGGAGCACTCTGTGCGGACCTCTGGTATCATTGACGGCACTGAGGTCACCATCTCTTCAAAGGTCCCTGCGCGGGTCTCGGAGATCTGTTGTAATGAAGGCTCTCCTGTCGGAAAGGGGCAGATCGTTGTGCGCCTTGAGGCTCAGGACCTGCAGGCCTCTGTGATGCAGGCCAGGGCAGCGGTGCAGAGGGCTGCAGCGGACATAGCCACCGCAGAGGCAGGGAGGAGAAACGCCCAGGCGGTTGTGAGAAACGCCGAGGCAGAGGTAAAGACTGCCGAGGCAAACCAGGAAAAAACCCGGTTCCAGCTGGAGCAGGCGGAGAGGGACCTGAAGAGGGTTGAGCCCCTTCACCGTGAAAAGCTGGTCTCCGACTCCCAGTATGACAGGACCGCCACCCAGTTCAGGACAGCAAGGGCCACCAATGATTCGGAAAAATCCAGGGTCTCCTCTGCCCTCTCAGGCTGGGAGTCTGCCCAGGCAGGCCTGATCTCGGCAAAAAGTCAGGTGGAGTCTGCCCGCGCCAGACAGAAGGAGGCTGAGGCAGCCCTTGCCCTCGCCCAATCATACCTGGACGACACGGCCATCACCTCCCCTGTTTCCGGGACAGTCATATTCAGGGGCATGGAGCCGGGAGAGTTTGTGAGCCCCGGCGCGGCTATCATGACCATAGTGGACCTGGAGAGCCTCTTCGCCCGCGTAGACCTTGAGGAGACAAAGATCGGCCATGTCAGGCTGGAAGGAGAGGCCCTCATCAGAGTTGAAGGACTCCCGGGAAGAGTTTTCAGGGGAAAGATCACGGAGATCGGCAGGTATGGAGAGTTCGCCACCCAGAGGGATGTGGTGAGAGGCAGGCAGGACATCAGGACCTTCAGGGTAAAGATCGGGTTTCATGACCCTGAGGGGATGCTGAAACCGGGGATGACGGTGGATGTGGAAATCCCCTACTGACCTATGAGCGCCATAACAGTCTCCAACATAACGAAGAGGTTCGGTACTGTCACCGCAGTGGATGACGTGAGCTTTGAGGTGAGGGAGGGAGAGGTCTTCGGCTTCCTCGGCCCCAACGGGGCGGGCAAGACCACCCTCATCAGGATACTCACCACACTCCTGAGACCGACGAGCGGGAGCGCTGTGGTGGCCTGCTGCGACGTTACAAAGGAGCCCTCAAAGGTGAGGGAACAGATAGGCGTCGTTCCCCAGGCAATGACCAGCGACCTCGACCTCACCGGATACGAGAACATGGACATCTACGGCAGGTTCTACGGCATCCCCCTTAGGGAGAGGAAGGAGAGGATCGCCTTCCTCCTCGACATGGTCGGTCTCACGCCGCGGGCAAATGACCTCGCGGCCACTTACTCAGGAGGCATGAGAAGAAGGCTGGAGATAGCCAGGGTCCTGGTCCACAAGCCTCGGATACTCTTCCTCGATGAGCCCACTATTGGCCTCGACCCCCAGTCCCGGAGGGTGGTCTGGGAGCTTCTGAGAAGGCTCATGGAGGGGGATTCCATGACCGTCTTTCTTACCACACACTACATGGACGAGGCAGAATCCCTCAGCCACAGGGTGGCGATCATTGACTCAGGGAAGATCATCGCCCTCGGGAGCCCCGAGGAGCTGAAGGCGCAGATCCCTGGGAATGACATCATCTCACTCACCCTCGGGGAAATGTCGGAGGCCTTCCTGGAGAAAATCGGAAACCTTCCCTTTGTCCACAGCATCGCACAGGAGGAGAACTCCCTCCGGGTCCTTGCGGACCACGGGGCGCAGAACCTCCCCCTTCTTATAGACGAGGTAAGGCTCTCAGGCGGAAGACTCCTCTCAGCCACCATCCACGAGCAATCCCTGGAGGACGTGTTCATCCACTTCACAGGGAAGTCCATCAGGGAGGAGGAGGCGAAGAAAGTGAGCTTCCTCATAGGGGCCGGTATTCCCAGCAGGTGGGGCAGATGATCAGGCTCCTGGCCGTCATAGAGCGTGACCTGAAGAAGTTCAGGAGGAACCCCATTGTTATCGCCATGAGTCTCCTCATGCCCATTATCTACCTTGTTGTGCTGGGAAACTCCTTCCAGGGCAAGCTGAAGTCCCTCCCCGTTGTTGTGGTGAACCAGGACAGCGGCCCCCAGGCAAAGAGACTGCTGGAGAACCTCAGGGCCATTGAGGCAGGCCCGCAGACCTTCACCCTCTCCATGATGACTGACCCGAAGGAGGCACAGGAGGGAATCAGGGAAGGGAAATACAAGGCCGCTGTCATCATCCCGCCTGACTTCAGCAAAAAGACGGAGCTGAAGGCCAGACCGGAAATCGGACTCTTCCTGGACAACACAGACGGGATCTCCAGCGAGACGATCAGGGGCCTCGTCACCGGTTCGGTGAGGGCGATCAGGGAGGAGTACGTCCCCATCCGCGAGCCTGTTGCCGAGGTCCGGACGAGAGACATTGACCTCTACCCCAAGGTGGACTACTACCAGTCCCTCGTCCCCGGCGTGGTGATCATGGCCATATTCCTGGGCACCCTCACCACAGGGGCCTTCAACCTCGTGATGGACCGGTTCCTGGGCGTTGAGGAGAGCTACCTTCTCACCCCCCTATCAAAGGGCCACATCGTCTCAGGCCTCATCATCAGCGGCCTCTTCATCACCATCATCATCGCAGGCCTGGTCTTCACGGCGAGTCTGCTCATAACGGGGATACCCTTCTCAGGAGGGCCGGGGAAGTGCGCCGCCCTTTTCATCGTCATCACCCTCACCACCCTCTGCCTCCTGAGCCTCATGTTCGTGATCCTCGGCAGGATCGGCCACCCGAGGATCGTGGGAGTCCTGAGCGGCTTCCTCAACGTGATCCTCTTCTTCCCCAGTGGCGCTGTCTACCCCATCGCAAGCCTGCCGGGATGGCTCAAGGCCTTCGCCAGGGTGAATCCCGAGGCCTACGCCGTGGATGCCCTCAAGTCCATCCTCTTCAAAAACGCCGGTTTCATCACCATCTGGACCGACCTCGCCTTCCTCCTGGTCTTCACCGCCGTGATGATGACCCTGGCAATACTCACCTTCAAGAGGACCCTGTAAAACCAGGCCTTGGGCAGGATAACCTCATGAATGTCCTCATGATCCTACCCCCGGCAGTCGTGAGCGTAGGCATAAGAGACATTGCTCGCTTTCCGTTGCGACCGTAGCCGCAACTGTCTGCCCCCTGAGGGCAAGTTTTGCAGGTTCAGTGGAATGAGCTTCCACCGCCAGAACAGCGAGCGCTCCGGCAAATGCCTGCTCTTTCAACTACCCTTTTCAGGTTAACTCCGTTCTCTGGGCTCAAAAGCATGACAGATGAATTCAGGGTCCCCTTGCTGGTCGGCGCGGGTCAGGGTGCAATAGATTTCTTCTGAGGGGAGGTCATCCTTCCTGCATACCACACAGAGACTCGGTTTCCGCACAAACTCAGGATTGATCGGCGTCCCGTCATCGTCAAAAAAGCCCTCAAGCTCTTCATTCTCTTGCATGGCAATCCTTCCTTTATGATGTGGCCTGGAAGCCTTTGTGGAACAGGACGACTCCTTGGGGGATTTTCTCGCTGAAGGACAAAGCGAGAAAGAATTCCTGGGGGATGCCCTCGTGGATCAGACCGTGTTGTTGAAAGTATTTATATGACTAACGATCTTTATTAATGCTGTTAGAAGGAAGCACATTCGAGAACTCATATGCATAGGTCAGCCTTCCTTCAGACACCGTCCATGATAGGTTGTCAAGAGCAACGCAACACTCATATGACAACATAGCGATTGCCTTTTGTTTCGCTGTTGCGTAATTATTATTATAGGGCGGAAAGTCATTCGTCTTCAGGCCAGCCAAGATTCCATAGACTGCTGACCACAT
>JBAZFD010000033.1:0-12189 GCA_041653575.1 Thermodesulfovibrionales bacterium | reverse complement strand
GCCGCGGGCGCCTATCTCTGCAATGGTTGCCCCGGCGAGGGCGCCTATGGCCGCTCCGATAATACCGCCTCTCCAGGGATTGCCGTGATCAATAAAAGCCCCGGCAATACCACCTATTGCGCCGCCTGTGACGGCCCCTTCAGTCTGGTACCGTGTAGCGCAGGCAGTAACGGAAAGCAGGGAAAAGACAAGCATGAGACTCACTATCTTCTGACCTTTCAGCATCCTGTACCTCCTTCAGTCTCGTTTTTATAATTCTACCCTATAAAGGGGTTATCCTATGCTCTTCTCAAAGATCCTGTATCTCCTGTAGAGGTCACCGCCCACCATCTCGATAATACGGATCACCGGGAGGTTGTCCTCCAGGATCCAGGAGAATTCAATCCTCTTGTACCTCTTCACCCCTTCGTAGACCTCCCTGAACATCAGGGCATCAACACCCCTGTTCCTGTACTCAGGCTTGATCCCAAGCAGGAGGAGCCTCAGGTCGGTGATCCTGCGGGAATGGTAGAGGGCCTTCAGGATCGTCACCGGGGTGAGCCTGCCTCCCATACGCCTGAGAACGAAATTGAAGTCAGGGACCATGCCAAGGAATCCCACCGGCTCGCCATCCTTCTCGGCTATGACGGTAAGATCCTGTTCCACAATCTGCTTCAGCCTGTCAGCGCTGTAGATGAGCTCCTCGTCGCTGATGGGAATGAAACCCCAGTTGTGGGCCCAGGCGGCATTGTAGATCTCCTTGAAGATCATCATGTCCTGTTCAAACTCTTTTTTCCTGATGGGCCTGACCGTTATCCCCTTTTTCTCGGCTATGGCAGCCACACGCAGCACCTTTTCAGGGAGGGCTCCTATGACATGGTGGATATAGGCATTGAGGTCTTTGGCCTTCGTCATGCCGTATCCTGCCAGGAGATCAGTGTACCAGGGGTGATTGTAGGGCATCATGAGCATGGGGGGCGCATCGAAGCCTTCCATGAGGACGCCGCATTCCTCATTGGTGGAGAAGTTCATGGGACCTCTCATGAGATTCATCCCGTTGCCCTTCAGATCCTCAGCTACCCTGCCCAGAAGGGCGGCTGCAACTTCAGGGTTGTTGATGCTCTCAAAAAATCCGAAGAAACCGGTCCTGTCCTTGTGGAGGTCGTTGTGGAGACGGTCGATAATGGAGGCAATCCTCCCCACCGGCTTTCCGCCCTTCAGGGCAAGAAAAAACTTCACCTTTGCGTGTCTGAAAAAGGGGTTCTTTTCGCTGAAGTGGACCTTCAGCTCCCGGGTCAGCTGGGGGACATAAAAGGGATCGTCCCGGTAAAGGGAAAGGGGAAGCTCTATAAAGGTCTTCAGGCTCGCCGGGGTATTGGCCGGACGGATCTCTACCATGAGGGTCTCCTGTGGAATAGAAGGGAGAGGGGCTGAAAGCCCCTCTCTTTACGGAATAAGGCCTAAGGTCCTTCCCACCTTCCGGAAGGCCTCAAGAACCCGGTCCATCTGTTCGTCTGTATGGGTAGCCATATAGCTGGTCCTGATGAGGGCCTTTCCGGGAGGCACGGCAGGAGAGACAGCCACATTGGCGAAAACCCCTTCCTCCTGAAGCATCATCACCGCCTTGAAGGCAATCTCATCGGCGCCTACGAGAATGGGGATGATGGGTGTCTCACTGGGACCGACCTCAAAGCCCATCTCCCTGAATCCCCTGAGCATCTTGTGCGTAATGCTCCAGAGCCTCTCCAGCCTCTCGGGCTCATTGTCTATGATATCCAGGGCAGCGCTGACTGCGGCAACTGAAGCAGGAGGCGGGCTGGCGCTGAAGATCAATGCCCTGGCGAAGTGCTTGATATAATCGATCACATCCTTGTCTCCGGCAATGAATCCGCCTATGGAGGCAAGGGACTTGCTGTAGGTTCCCATGATGAGATCCACGTCCGCTTCCATGCCGAAATGCTCGGCTGTGCCTCTCCCGGTCTTCCCCAGGACGCCTATGCCGTGGGCGTCATCCACAAGGAGCCTCGCCCCGTAGGTCTTGCAGAGCGCCGACACTGCGGGGAGGTCTATGATGTCTCCCTCCATGCTGAAAACACCGTCGACAACAACCAGCTTGCCCTTCCCATCGTTCTCTGCAAGGACCCTCTCGAAGTCGGCCATGTCATTGTGCCTGAACCTCTTTACATCACCGTAGGAGAGCCTGCACCCATCCACAATGCTGGCATGGTCCATCTTGTCGATGATGACCACATCATCCTTTCCTACAAGGGCGGAGATCACGCCGAGGTTCACCTGGAAACCTGTTGAAAAAACCAGTGCAGCATCCTTCTTCATGAACCGGGCCAGCTTTTCCTCCAGCTGGACATGGAGATCCAGTGTGCCGTTGAGGAACCGGGAGCCTGCGCAGCCTGTCCCGTACTTCCGCACCGCCTCAATGGCCGCCTCTTTCACCTTCGGGTGATTGGTCAGGCCCAGGTAGTTGTTTGAACCCACCATGATCATCCGCCTGCCGTCCATGATCACCTCAGGATCCTGGGCGCTCCCTATGACCCTGAAAAAAGGGTAAACCCCTGCCTGTTGCAGGTCCTTTGCCGCAGTGAACCTGAAGCACTTGTCGAAGAGGTCGTTTCCCTGTTTCTTCCCCCCGTTCGTCTGGTTCACAGCCATTGATGAATCCTGTACCAGTCTGCTGTCCATTTTACTCCTTCCTTTATCTTTACCTTTGGCTCAAACCCAAACATTGCAACAGCCTTTGCCGTATCGCACACCCAACGGGAATGACTGATCTCCCGTATCTTGTCGGGGTTAATGATACGCGCCCATCCCAGTTTTTCGGAAAGAAAACCCAGAAGGGGCATCACTGACCGGGGAATGCTCACCTTCACCGGCCTTTTCCCCACCGCCGCCGCAATTGCGTCAACAATCTCATCCTGGCTGTAAACGGCTCCGTCGGACAAAAAGAAGACCTCTCCGGCAGCATCAGGACTCTGAGAAGAGTCAATTATACCACTAACGAGGTCTTCTACATAAATGAAGGAATATGAACCCTTCCCGACAGAGGGGGCAAAACCTTTCTTCACCATCCTGCAGAGCACAAGGAGATCCTTGTCCCTGGGACCGTACACGGCAGGAGGACGTATGACCGTAACAGGCAGCTCATGCCTCAGGGAAAGGACTATCCTCTCCCCCTCACCCTTGCTCCGCCCGTAAGTGGAGACAGGACTCATGGGACAGTCCTCCTTCAGCGGCATACCGTCACGGCAGGGGCCTGCGGCTGCGAGACTGCTGAGATAGACGAACCTCTTCAGTCGGGGGCATCCCCTGAGGGCTGCCTCAAGGATATTCTCCGTACCCCCTGCATTTGCCTCAAGGAACTCTTTTTCAGTGGACGCCTTTGTGAGTCCTGCGAGGTGGAATATATAGTCGAAGTCCGCTACAGTTTCAAGGGAAGTCTTGTCCGTGCAATCGCCCCTGATGAGTCCGAGGGGGAGTCCCTCCAGGTGTCTCAGATCCGACGTGCTCCTGACAAGACAGGTAACGTCGAATCCCTTCCGGATAAGGGAATCCACAAGATGGCTCCCGATGAAGCCTGTAGCGCCGGTTACTAAGGCCTTCATGGTTGAGGTTTATTCTACGGGATAGTTTATACCGATTGCAACATTCATGTAATATGGTCGACCTTCAGCCTCATCCCCCTCACCTCTGTGACGACAACCCCCGCACCCCTGGGAAGAGGGCTGTCGGAGAAGGCGGACCAGAACTCTCCGTGGACGAAAACCGTGCCTCCTTCAGGCGTGATCTCTGTATGGGCCTTACCCTCAAGACCTGCAAGCCCCTCAATACCGGTGACAGGCCGCCTTTTGAAGGCCCTGTAGGCGAGCCTTATCGTGACACCGAAAAAAAGCGCAGTCACGACCGCCGCCGGGATGATCACTGCGAGGGAAAGTCTCAGAAAAGGAGCAGGAGAATCAAAGAGCATGAGTGAGCCCATGACCAGGGAGGCAATACCGCCGATGGTGAGCATCCCGTAGGAGGTGACCTTCACCTCAAGGATGAAGAGGATGATCCCGGTGATAATGAGGAGAAGACCGGCATAGTTGACAGGGATGGTCTGGAATGAATAAAAGGCGAGGATAAGACTGACGGCGCCGACAACACCGGGGAATACAGCGCCTGGGCTGGTGAGCTCGAAAAAGAGGCCATAGAATCCCAGGAGCATGAGAACGTATGCCACATTGGGGTCGCTGATAAGGTCCAGAAGCCGGTCCCTGATCCCCATCTCTTCCCGTATTATCCGGGCACCAGCGGTGTCCAGGAGCTGCTCCCCTCCGGCGGTGACCACCCTCCTCCCATGGATCTCCTTCAGAAGGGTCTTCAGGTCAGGCGCAAGCAGATCAACAATCCCTTTTCCCAGGGCCTCAGTCTCTGTGGCTGAGATGCTCTTTCTCACCGCATCCTCTGCCCATTGGCCGTTCCTCCCCCTCTTCTCAGCCAGGGATCTGGCATAGGCAGCAGCGTCATTGGTCGCCTTCTCGGCCATGACCTTATCCATCTTTTCTGTAACTGAGACCGGATGGGCCGCGCCGATGGCGGTGCCGGGCGACATGGCTGCAACATGGGAGGCCATGGCGATAAAGACCCCGGCTGAGGCAGCCATGGCGCCTCCGGGCGCAACATAGACCACCACAGGGACCCTGCTCCCCAGGATCGCCTTCACGATCTCCCGCATGGAGGTATCCAGGCCGCCTGGTGTATCCAGCTCAATGACCAGCGCAGCGGCCTTCTTCCGGCCTGCGCTCTCTATTGCCTTACTGATGTACTGACCGGCAACGGGATTGATCACCCCCCTGACCGTGGCTACAACAACAGGGTTTCCTTCCCCGGAATAGGAAGGAAAGGAAAAAAGAAAAACTGTGGAAAAGAAGCAGAGGATGAAAGAAAGGAGACGTCTCATGCCCAATTATACCAGATAAATTTTACTGCTACCGGCTCAGGACGATCAGGAGAAAACCTGCAACCATCAGGGCAGTGCCTGCAATCCTCTGCCTGATGCCGGGCTCATGAAAGAAGAGATGGCCGTAGACTACGCCGATGAGCAGGCTCAGCCTCTTCACTGATATGAGGTATGCCACCTTGGTGAGACCCATACCTGTCATATGGGAGATGATCATGATGGCCTGAAACAAACCCGGCAGGATGGACGATCTCACAGCCCCGTTCCTGAAGAGGAGGCCCACCTCATTCCTTCCCTTGTACAGGGCTATAGGGGTAAGGAGGATGACCAGGGCGGTGATATAGGCTGCGCCGAAGAAAAGCGGGGAAGAGTGCTCAATGGCCATCTTCCCCAGGGAGGAGGTAAAAGCGTAGATAAAGGAGACGATGATCATGTACACAGCCCCCCGCTCCCTCCTGATGGCTGCAAAGGGCGCCCATACCCCCTTCCTGATATCAGAGATGTTCAGGATATAACCACCGCAGGCAATACCGGCCACACCCACAGCGCCGCTGAGGGAGACCTCCTCCCCGAGGAGCAGGTAGGAGATAAGGATCAGGAAGACCGGGGTGAGGGAGAGAAAAGGGAGGGTAAGGCTGAGGGGCGAAGACTTGAGGGCCTTCACATAGAGGATTGTAGCAGCCACCTCAAGGGGAAGGGAGATGCAAAAGGCCTGAAAAAAATCCCTGTCCAGCTGAGGCATAGGGATCATGAGGAGGGTCAGCCAGAGGAAGGGCAGGGAGATGGCGAGCCTCAGCCATCCGATGAGGTACTCGTTGTGCAGGCCCACCGCCTTCTTGGTAAGGGCATCGGAGGTGGCAAGGGAAAAGGCGGAGGTGAGACCCCAGATGACCCAGATATTTTCCATCCCCAATTGTACCATCACCATCCGGGAGCTGCCTTCATTCACCCTCAATCTGGTATAATAATCCCAGAATCTTCAGGAAGGAGGCAGGCAGAATGTCCCTTTTCCCCCCTCTCAAGGCCTGTATCGCAGCTCCCTTACTGGCAATCCTTTTCATCACAGCCCTCCCCATTGCCGCTCAGGCAATAGAAAAGGCGGAGAGGGTCGTAGTCATCAAGAACAAGAAACTTCTGATGCTCCTCAAGGACGGAGAGGTGCTGAAGGCATACAAGATATCCCTGGGCAAGGCTCCCCAGGGTCCCAAGACCAGGGAGGGAGACAAAAGGACCCCTGAGGGGACCTATACCCTGGACTACCGGAAAGCAAGGAGCGAATACTACCGGGCATTTCACATCTCCTACCCCAACGAGAAAGATCTTGAAAATGCCAGGAGACTGGGCGTGTCACCCGGCGGGGGCATTGAGCTCCACGGCCTCCCCAGAAACCTTGAGGATGTGGGAGGGCTCCACAGAAGCCTGAACTGGACAGACGGCTGCATTGCCGTAACCAACAGAGAGATGGACGAACTCTGGACTCTCGTGGCAGACGGCACCCCCATAGAGATCAGGCCGTAGCCTCCTCTTTCCACGACCTGCGGGGAGGGGACGTGATGCCTGCAAAAGCTTTGTCTGCAACACCATAAACATGCCCTGATGTCATCTCTGTAACCACACCAGATGTTTACGCAAGGGAGGAGGATGGCGTCAGGGCATACGATAGTCATCGTTGCTATTCAAAGGTTTTGAAGGTATTACGCCCCCTCCCCCGTAAACGTAAAAACCTACAGACTATCGCTCACTGAAAGACAAGATTGAAGAGCTCATCCGCCTTTTTCCTGTCCAGCCTGTTCAGGATTATGTATTGTTCAAGGGCAGCGTTCTTGTCTCCTGTCATGAAAAAAGCCATCCCCAGACCGTACCGGGCATTCAGATTGGCGGGGTCAATCTCAACTGCCCTGGTGAAGACCTCAATCGCCTCCCGGTACTCCTCCCTGATCATATGCACTGTTGCAAGCTTGTTGTAGACCTCAACCTCATCAGGCCTCAGTCCCACCGCCCGCCGGTATGCGTCAACCGCCTCGGCATACCTCCCCATCCCGGCATAGAGCATCCCTATGTTGATGAGCGCCTCGACATGGTCAGGACGGAGCTTTAAAACCTCCCGGTACTCATCAAGGGCATCGGCATAGCCTCCTGCCTTGTGATGCGCCTTTGCCAGGAGAAAGTGGAGCTCAGGGTCATCGGGCCTGGTCTCCTGCTGCGCCTGTCCTGAAGGCGGAGCGAGCTTCGGAACTTCAGCCTTTTTTTCAGCTTCCTCTTTCCTGGGAGGGAGGGGGAGATCCTTTTCCTCCTGAGCCTCCTTCTTCTTTATCTTCTTATACCGGCTGATCTGTCCCCTGATGTACTCCATCCGGTCCTCGCCTGCAATCTTTCCCTCAAAGAGCTCCGACCCCTTCACCGCGATCACAGCCAGACCGAACCGCTTGCTCACGGAAAGGACATTCTCCACAGGGAGACTCTCCCCTGAGGCTGTCTCCGCTGAAAGGAGATAATCAACATTCTCCAGCCACCGTGAGATCAGGGCAGAAACGGTCACAACCACCCCTCCCCTGTCGACAACAACACCGGAATCACGGGCCACTTCCCGGCCCTCCCTGTCGCGGACAACTATGCTGACAGAGGCCCTTTTATCCGAGGAGGAGAGCTTTTCAGCAGCGCTGACCCGGAGGGGGTATTGCGCAAGAAGGAGAAGAAGAAGAATAAAGATTGCTCCAAAATCCACCATCAACTTTGCGCGGGGATGCATTCGAACGGTTTCAGCGGGCCGCCGCGGCCCGGTGCCTCGGAGAGAAGCGAGAATGAGTGAGAATGCGTCCCAGCGCAAACTCCGAGTTTTTTGCTGGTGGATTCTGGTTGCTGCAAATCCCTTGTTTTTCATGCCGCAGATAGTATACAAAAATCGCCCTTTCCCTTGACAGGAAAGGGCATATTCCTCTAAAGTATCTGTCATGCGCAAACCATTTATAGCAGCCAACTGGAAAATGAACAAGACGGTGGGGGAAACCAGGACATTCCTGGAGGAGTTTATCCCCCTTGTGAAAGATGTACAGGACGTGGAAATTGTTATTGCGCCTCCCTTTGCATCCCTCTTTTCAGCATCCGCTCTCCTGAAGGATACCGCCATTCACCTCGCAGCCCAGAACGTCTTCTTTGAGGACAAGGGGGCTTATACAGGAGAGGTAGCACCGGGAATGCTCACAGATCTGGGATGCAGCCATGTGATCATCGGTCACTCCGAGAGGCGTCAGTACTTCCACGAAACAGACGAGATCGTCAACAAAAAGATAAAGGCAGCCCGCCGCCATGGCCTTCAGGTCATTCTCTGTATCGGGGAATCCCTCGATGAGAGAGAGTCAGGAAAGACCTTCGAGGTCCTCGGCAGGCAGCTTGAAGAAGGACTGAAAGAGATCCCTCGTGAGGGTCTTGTGGTAGCCTACGAGCCGATATGGGCTATCGGAACCGGACGTACCGCCACGCCTGAACAGGCCCAGGAGACTCACAAACACATCAGGGAAAAGCTCGCTGCCATTTACGGAGAGCTCAGCGAAGGGATACAGATCCTTTACGGCGGAAGCGTCACCCCCGACAATGTGGTCACCCTCATGAACTGCCCTGATGTGGACGGCGCACTTGTGGGCGGGGCAAGCCTGAAGGCGGACAGTTTTTCCCAACTCGTCAGATTCAAAGACAGGAGATAGTCAGATATGGAAACCTTCATCACCATCATACATGTCATTGTCTGCTTTTTTCTTATCCTCATCGTCCTGCTCCAGAGCGGGAAAGGTGCAGAGATGGGCGCAACCTTCGGCGGTTCCAGCCAGACCCTTTTCGGCAGCAGGGGAGCTTCCACCTTCCTGAACAAGCTCACGACCGTATCTGCTGTTGTGTTCATGCTCACCTCCCTCACCCTTGCCATGGTGAGCAGCAAGTCCGGCTCAGTCATGAAGCAGACCATCCCGGCAGGTACGCAGCAGGCAATTCCCGGAGCAGGATCAGCCCTTCCCCAGGAAGCACAGCAGCCTATGCAGCAGGCGCCTCAAATGCCTGACCAGCCTATGACAAAATAGAGAATGACCGATATCAGGACAAGGGGGGGAAAAGGGCCTTTCAGCGCCTTCTTTCCCCCTGTCTTTTTTCTCCTCTGCTGCTCTATCCTCTTTCTTGCAGGCTGCTCCCGTGAGCCTGAGATCAGGCGTCCCAACACCATTACCATAGGTCTCCCTTCCGACGCGAAGAGGCTTCTCCCGCTTCTGGCCTCCGACAGCGCATCCGGTGAGATCAGCGGCTACATCTTCAACGGCCTCACCAAGTACGACAAGGATATCAGGATCATCGGAGACCTGGCTGAATCCTGGGATGTGAGCCCCGACGGCCTCACCATCACCTTCCACCTGAGGAAGGGGGTCAAATGGCACGACGGCAAGGAGTTCAGCTCCGATGATGTGCTCTTCACCTATACCACCGTAACAAGCCCGAAAACACCGACGCCCTACAGCAGCGTATACGGACCCGTGGAAAGGGTTGAAGCCCCGGACAGATACACCTTCAGAGTGATCTACAAAGAGCCTTACGCCCCTGCCCTTGAGTCCTGGGGCATGGGAATCATTCCCCAGCACGTGCTTGAGGGAAAGGATATCGGCTCTCCTGAGCTGAACAGGAACCCCGTGGGCACCGGGCCATACAGGATGAAGGAATGGGTCACAGGCCAGAAGATCGTGCTTGAGGCCTTCGACAATTACTTTGAGGGAAAGCCGAATATTGACAGAATTTTGGCAAGGATCATCCCGGACACATCCACCATGTTTCTCGAACTGAAGTTCGGTGGGATAGATTATATGGGCCTCACCCCTCCCCAGTACAAGCTCCAGGCAAAGACCGCCTTCTTTGAGCAATATTTCCAGAAGTTCCGGTTCCCCTCCTTCGGGTACACCTACATGGGATACAACCTTCTGAGCCCCCTCTTCTCGGAGATAAAGGTGAGGCAGGCCATGGCCTGCGCCATAGACAAGAAAGAGATCATAGCAGGGGTGCTCATGGGATACGGCACCCCCTGCACAGGCCCCTTCCCTCCTGAGTCATGGGCTTACAACAGCTCAGTAAAGGATTTCCCCTATGATCCGCAGAAGGCCCTTTCCCTCCTCTCAGAGCTGGGCTGGGAAAAAAACAGGGAGGGAATTCTGGAAAAAGCCGGGAAGCCCTTCAGCTTCACCCTCCTGGTGAACCAGGGCAACGAGTCGAGACACAAGGCAGCCCAGATCATGAAGGAGCAGCTCAAACGGGTGGGTATCACCATGGAGATCAAGGTCCTGGAATGGCAGGCTATGCTCCACGAGTTCATCGACAAAAAGAGGTTCGAGGCGGTGCTCATGGGATGGGGTCTCTCCCGCGATCCCGACATCTACGACATCTGGCACTCCTCAAAGACAAAAGAAGGTGAATTCAACTTCATCTCCTACAGGAACCCCGAAGTTGACAGACTCCTCCTTGAGGGAAGGCAGACCTTTGATATGAACAAGAGAAAAGAGATCTATAACAGGATCCACGCTATCCTTGCCGAGGAGCAGCCCTGCGCCTTCCTCTTTGTCCCCGACGCCCTCCCCGTGCTTCACAGGAGATTCAAAGGCGTTGAGAAAGCCCCCATAGGCATCTGGCACGACTTCATCCACTGGTCCGTCCCGAAGGACAAAAACCAGTGGTATCAGTAGACAACTGGCCAACTTCAAAAAAAAGGAGCACCTCTTCTTCAAGAATCTCCCTTATTTCTCCCTTTGTGAGCTCGAACTTCGGGTACTCAAGAACCGCCCTGAGCTCATCGAAGGTCTCCCGTGAGACAACAGGCACAATGATGCCTCTTTTTCCTTTTCAGCTGCGCCCCTCTTTGGCAAAGAGGGGAAAGGGGAGATTGTATAATCATCCCCTTCCCCCTCATCTCAAATCCCTCCTATCCTCCCTTTTCCAAAGGGAGGGACTTACCGAATACGGCGTTTTACGGCGCTGCTGCCTCTGCGCAGTTGCTGTACAAGGAATACCCAACGGCAAAGGGCTGGGCCTCGGACTGGCTGAAGGCCCTCACCCTGTAGGAATAACCCGATCCCGACACGACAGTGGTATCGCTGTAAGCGCTGGCGTTGGCGACTGTCGTTGTCAGGAGGCTCCAGGCATTGGCTGACGAGCAGGCCCCTGCCTTTCTGTAAACCTGGAACCCCTTTTCATTGCTGCTGTTGTCGGCCCATGTGAGGTTTATCTCCCCGGCGGAAGCACCTGCCTTGAGGTCCGCAGGTTTGAAAGGCACCGTTGCGATATTGCTTGCTGGAGAGCATCCTGCTGCGTTGCAGGCCTTGAGGTAGTACTGATAGTCCGTTGTAGCGGCATTCCCACTCGCTGTTGTGTCTTTGTACGTCTTTGTATTGGCGGCTGTTGAGGAGAGCTTTGCCCATGTCCCTGTGCCTGCCTTCCTCCAGACCTCAAACCGCGTTTCCTCTGACGAGGCATCCGTCCACGCAAGAGTGACAGCGCTGGAAGAGGCAGCGGTTGCCCTCAGACCTGTGGGGGCATTGGGTGTCCCGTTTTTTGCTGTAATTGCTGATGCGCAGTTGGAATAGGCGGAGCTGACCTGTCCATTGTATGCCTTGACCCGATAGGAATATCTCGTGGCCGCAGCGGGGGTCGTATCGGTAAAGCTCTCCTTGTTCGCAGCCACTGTCTTTATCTCAGCCCAGGCGTTCGCTGATGAGCAGACCCCTGTCTTCCTTTCAACCCTGAAGCCTTCTTCATTTGAGGCCCTGTCTGTCCAGGAAAGAACTATCCTGTTCGACGACAGGGCGGTGGCCTTCAGGTTAGCCGGGGAGAAGCCGTCTACGGCGATGGTTGCCGAGTTGTTTGTCTCATCAGACTCTGCCACAGTATTCCCCTCGTCCGCCGTGACCACAACAGCATAGGACGCCGCGGGGCTTGCAGAAACATCCCAGGTGTAGCTCAGATCTCGTGATTCAAAAGGGACCAGGCTTGCGATGTTCTTTTTCAGGAGCACCTTGCCTGTTGCTGTGCCATTTCTGAAGGTGACTGTGGTCGGCCCGGTTGGAATAGCGCCGATGTTGGTGATCCGGGCGGTGAATGCGATGAGGCTGTCGGAGATCTTTTCCCAGTGCGTACCAGTGATGGACAAGTCGGGCTGCACAATGACCATACTGTCGCTGTTGTTGTTTCTGTTCTCCGTGTCAATTGCAGCAGCAGGATCAACTACGGCGTAGATG
>JBAZFD010000032.1:0-12235 GCA_041653575.1 Thermodesulfovibrionales bacterium | reverse complement strand
GCTGGAGCTTCAGAGCGGGGGGTTTGAAGCTCCAAGTTGGGGGTTGGGACAAAGCCTAGATACCTGAACAAATACCACCAAGGGTTAGGTGGGGGGAAACTTCATCAAAGACCCCTGAGGGTTAAAAACCTAGATGATATATAGATTTTCAGAAAAAGGTCGGGAGGTGAGCTTTTCAAAAAAATGACATTTTTACCATAGAGTGAGACCCAGATCTCAAAGCCTAAACCACTGAACAACAAGGTAGGTTAGAGTTTGACCAAACCAGGGTAAAAAGAGTTGGTCCTAGACAGAATGGGGGTTTTAAGGCCTGAGGCATAAGTTGGACTGAAGCTCGAAAATTTCGAGGGTCAGCTCATGGGTGGGGGTCTAAGTAGAAAGAGACATCCACTGTACCACTGAACGCCAAAGTTGAAAACTGGGTTCTATCACATAGGTGGGAAATGCACCTCATAATGACTTTTGAGGTTTTATATAGGTTTTTTGCATTTCAAGGTCCTAGGTAGATGTAAAAATGGTTTACTTTTTCATATACACTGAGACAACCATCCCAAATCAAAAGACCTTCAAAGTACTGAACAGGAGGGTTTGACCCTGAGAGCCCAAACCAGGACAACCTCAGGTTGGAGGGTTGAAGGTTGGGGGGTTGAAGGTTGAAGGGTTGGAGGGTTGAAGGGTTGAAGGACCCTGGAGAGTTGAAGGGTTGGAGGGTTGAAGGGTTGGAGGGTTGAAGGGTTGAAGGGTTGAAGGGTTGGAGGGTTGAAGGACCCTGGAGAGTTGAAGGACCCTGGAGAGTTGGAGGGTTGAAGGGTTGAAGGGTTGGAGGGTTGGAGGACCCTGAAGGGTTGGAGGGTTGGAGGACCCTGAAGAAGGTTAGGGGGGTTGGAGGGTTGGAGGACCCTGAAGAAGGTTGGGGGGTTGGAGCTGGGTTGGAGGACCCTGAAGGGTTGGGGGGTTGGAGCTGGGTTGGAGGACCCTGAAGGGTTGGAGGAATCTGAAGGGTTGGAGGAGTATAAATTGACCCCTCCAGGAGGGTTCCTCTGATCTCAATATACGTTGACCCCCACCATGGAGAACTCCTCCCCTACATCAGTATACATTGAGCCCCACCCTGGAGGACCTCAGCCTAAGGACAGTAGACATTGATCCTGCAGCAGGAGTCCTCCTAACCATCAGTATACATTGATCCCACCATGGAGAACTTCGCCCTCCACCAGTATACATTGATCCTTCTAGAGGAGTCCCTCCATCCACCAGTATACATTGATCCTGCAGCAGGAGTCCCTCCACCCACCAGTACCCCTCTCTCCCCCAGTATACATTGATCCTCCATCAGGAGTCCCTCCCCTCTACCAGTATACATTGGTCCTCCATCAGGAGTCCTCCTATCCACCAGTATACATTGATCCTCCATCAGGAGTCCTTCTACTCACCAGTATACATTGGTCCTCCATCAGGAGTCCTCCTATCCACCAGTATACATTGGTCCTCCAGCAGAAGTCCTCCCCTACACCAGTATACATTGATCCCCTAGGAGGATCCCCCTCCCCTCAGTATACATTGATCCCCCCAGCAGGAGTCCCTCCCTTCCCTATTCAGGGACTTGCCCCTTATAGGTACCTAACTGTGCTAATAAGTAAAAACCCTGCATACTGCATAACTGTGCTAATAAGTAAAAACTCTGCATACTTCATGTATACCCCATAACTGTGCTAATAAGTAAAAACCCTGCATACTGCATGCATACCACATGCATACCCAGTAACTGTGCTAATAGGTTTTTATTCGTACACTGGGCATACACCCGTAACTGTGCTAATAGGTTTTTGGATGTACACCCATAACTATCCGTAACTGTGCTAATAGGGTTGTATATGTACACCCGTAACTGTGCTAATAGGTTTTGCGGATGTACACCCAGGCATACCCGTAACTGTGCTAATAGGGTTTTGTGCGGGTTTACACCGGTTTTACACCGGTTTTACACCGGTTTTACACCGGTTTTACACCGGTTTAGGGGCCTAAACTGTGCACCTACGCCGGGTTTACGCCGGGTTTACACCGGTTTAGAGGGTCAAACTGTGCACCTACGCCGGGTTTACCACCTGTTTATGAGGCATTTATGGGCGTTTATGTAGCGAAACTGTGCACCTATACCTGGTTTATGCCTGTTAGTTAGGCCTAAACTGTGTAGATTAGGTCCTAATGAGCACCTTAATAAGGCCCTACGGGCCCAATTATGGTGTGCATTTGATGTCTTGAGGCCTATACAGGCCTCGCATGGCCCTAATAGGGCAGTGCTGTGCCCTAATAGGTCCTAATGAGCACCTTAATAAGGCCCTACGGGCCCAATTATGGTGTGCATTTGATGTCTTGAGGCCTATACAGGCCTCGCTAGGGCCCTGAGCTGTGCCTTTGGACCATTCTTTCACCTCAGGAGGTTAGCTAATATGAGTAATCGGAGAAAGGGACAACTCAAAAAACCACCCCTTGACTACGTCAAGTGGTCGCTTCGCTTGGTTTTTGAGTTGCAGAGGGAATAGAATAAGCTTGGCAATTTAGCCAGGCTTCACAAAGGAGCCTAAACATGGACCGCACCCTTACCCTTACCCTCCTCGTCCTCTCCCTCCTTCTCGCCCTCACCCTGGCCTTGGCCCCTCGGGCTCAAGCTCAGGAAACCCTGGCAGAGGCCTGGTCCTGGCTGGGGGTCACCCAGCCCCAGAAGGCTCAGGATCTAGCCCAGGACCTTGACCAGGCCTGGGAAGGGGCCCTGATCGGGGCCTGGGAAGAGGCCCGGGCCCAGGCCCGGCAGGCCCGAGTCCAGTGTGAGGAGGCCCTGGCTACGCTGACCTGGGCCCAACAAAGGGCTCAGGTCAGTATGGACATGGACGAGGTCAAGGACTTGGAAGCCTTGGCCCGGATGTTAAGGGTCCAGGTCAAGGCCCAGGCCCAAGAATGGGCCCTCTATGAGGAGTCCTTGGCCAGGTTGGCCAAGGACATTGGGAAGGCCCGGGCCACCCAGGGCCGAGCCATCATATGGCCTTGGTAGACCACCACCCCCTTTTGGGGGTGGTCTTTTGTAGTTTAATGTAAGGTGAGAAGGAGCACCCTCATAAGGCCCTTACGGGCCAGATGATGGTGATTTATTGGAGATATCTTGGACCCTATACAGGGTCCGCTTATAAACCTTGGCATAGACCTTTGCTTATCAGCACAGGTTCTCGCCATATACAGGCCTCGCATGGCCCTGAGCTGTGCCTTTGGACCCTTCTTTCACCTCCATCCCCGCCCCCTGCCCTTCGGGCGTGGGCTTAATGGGGATGGAGGATGCTGAGATATTATAGGCTTGGCACTTCAGCCGGGCCTCACAGAGGAGCCTAAACATGGACCGCAGCCTTGCCCTCACCCTGGCTTTCCTTGCCTTCCTCATTGCCCTCACCCTGGCTTTCCTTGCCTTCCTCCTTGCCCTTACCCTGGCCTTGGCCCCTCGGGCCCAGGCGCAGGAGACCCCGGCCCAGTCCCCAACCCAGATGGCAGACTTCTGGGGTTGGTTGGGGGTTCCGACCCCCAACCAGGACCAGAACCAGGCCCAGGTTGACCAGGCCTGGGACCAGGCCCAGGTTATGGCCTGGTGGAATATCCGGGGCCAGATCCAGAGGGATTTGGCCGATTACCGATCGGCCGTGGGTATGCTGTCCTGGGCCCAACAAAGGGCCCAGGACAGCATGAACATGGACGAGGTCAAGGCCATGGAGGCTTTGGCCCGTATGTCCTTGACCCAGGCTGAAGCCTTGGCCTCGAAGTTGGCCTTGGAGGAGAAGGCTTGGGAGGACTTAACCCGGGACATCGGGAAAGCCAGGGCTGAAGCTTCGACTAGCTTTGTTTGCCCTTGGTAGACCACCACCCCCTTTCTGGGGGTGGTGTTTTGTAGTTTAATCTAGGGTGAAAAGGAGCACCCTCATAAGGCCCTTACGGGCCAAATGATGGTGATTTATTGGAGATATCTTGGACCCTATACAGGGTCCGCTTATAGCCCTAAGCTAAGCACAGACTATCGCCTTTTGGCGTAAGTCTTTGCTGTTTAGATAATAGAAGGGCTTAGCTAATAGAGGGGGTTCTTTTAATAGAAGGTCCTTACAAAACCTTTACTTATTCTGAACAAGACAACTCAAAAAACCACCCCTTGACCTCGTCAAGGGGACGCTTCGCTTGGTTTTTGAGGTTGCAGAGATATTATAGGCTTGGCACTTCAGCCGGGCCTCACAAAGGAGCCTAAACATGGACCGTACCCTTGCCCTCACTTTCTTTGTCCTTGCCTCCCTCCTTGCCCTTACCCTGGCCTTGGCCCCTCGGGCTCAGGCTCAGGAGACCCAGATGGCAGAATTCTGGGGCTGGCTGGGGGTTACCCAGCCCCAGAAGGCCCAGGCCCAGGCCCGGGCCCTAGACCAGGCATGGGAGGAGGCCCTGATGGGGGCCTTGGAGGAGGTCGAAACCCGGTTGGCTAGGGTTCAGGCCCAGTATGCGAAGGCCCTGGCCCAGAGAGCCTGGGGCCTGGCCCAGGCCCAGGCCGGGGAATTGGCCGTATACCGGGAAGAAAAGTCCCGGTTGACCCAGGACATCGGAAAAGCCCGGGCCACCCAGGGCCGAGCCATCATATGGCCTTGGTAGGCTGCCACCCCCTCTCGGGGGTGGTGTTTTGTAGTTTAATCTAGGGTGAGAAGGAACACCCTCATAAGGCCCTTACGGGCCAAATGATGGTGATTTATTGGAAATGTCTTGGACCCTATACAGGGTCCGCTTATAAACCTTGGCATAAACCTTTGCTTATCAGCACAGGTTCTCGCCATTTGTCATTTAGGATCTTCATCTCCATCCCCGCCCCGGCCCTTCGGGCGTGGGCTTAATGGGGATGGAGAGTGCTGGGAAAATATGAGCTTGGCAATTTAGCCAGGCTAAACAAAGGAGAAAAGATGACCCCTCACAAAATGAAGGCTCTTCGAGTCAGGAACCAATCAAAGTGGAAGCAGGCCCAAAAAGATAAAGTCCAGAACCTCTTTGCCGCTATAAAAGCGGCATTGGAAGAAGGGGATCTAGTGGAGGCTACCCGCCTCCTGCATAAGTCGGATAAGCAGGACTGGATCAAGGGGCATCCTGTGGGGCGGCAGTGGCTGGGGGCTGTCTCAATTGAATTCGATTCAAAGGGGGACTTCCAAATGAGAATTCCCCCACCAGTCTATTAAGCCCACCCCCTTTCGGGGGGGAAAGGAGGAGCCCTATGAGTTATTGGGGACACGGGGGGGACGGGGAGCCCGAAAGGGTAACCCCTCTTCCCTGGACAAAAACCCGGGCGGTCGGAGAGAGTTCTCTCTCCGACCTCGACCAATCCCAGGAAGCCCGATGGGATTGGTGCGTAGAAATCCAGGGGCCCGAAGCTGGGCTCCTGGACTTCTACGCCCGTTGTTGGGCGCAGAAATTTTGGGAGGGGGAGTTTGAGGTTACCCCCCTCCCCGAGAAAGGAACCTGGAGGGTTAGTGACGGTGAGGAGGAGGAGATCCTCACCGTCACGTTGGAGCAGAGGACTGCTGCTCCAACAGCTCGGCAGATCCGAAAGGGATATCTGCCGGTTCCCGAATACTGGGCCATCGTCCGGGTGGACGAAGCCCAGTACGTCACAGAGGCTGGGGCGGTTACCCGGCTTCTGGAACAAAAATTCCAGAAGCCTGTGTACATCTCCTCTGTCTACACCAGAGACCTGGTGTGGACAGAGGAGCCAGGAGAAAAAGAATGACGAAAGAATTTTGGTCCACCCCAGAGGCTGAGGAACAGGCCTCTAAGCGAGAGCATGAAGCCTCGCTTAGGGGCCCTTCGCAAGTCCTGACTGATAGTCAGGACTTGCTCCATGCCTGGTGGGCGGAGGGGAATCAAGGTGCCCCCCCTTCTGGGTGGACACCTCCTCCTCCCCCTGCCTACTACAAAATTTCCTCGGAAGAAGCTTCAGGGCTTTCCGAGGAACAGCTCTCCTTCATCATTAAGGAGGGGGTTCTTCCTAACGGGGCACGTCGGAATCCGCCCCGGGGGGAGACCCCTGATAACCACAACCTTCAGGTTGCGGTTACCGAATGGGAGAGGAGAGATTTCCCCCCGGCCCGAAAAGGCCGTCGGGCATGGACCCAGGAGGCTATCTCCTGGTATCGGAAAAAGGGGGTTCTGGACTAAGCCTCCCCCTTTCTGGGGGTGGCTTTTTGTAGTTTAATGTAGGAGAGGGAAAAGGAGCACCCCCATAAGGCCCTTACGGGCCAGATGATGGTGATTTATTGGAAATGTCTTGGACCCTATACAGGGCCCGCTTATAGCCCTAATCTAAGCACAGACCCTCGCCTTTTGGCGGAAGTCTTAGTTAGGAGGGCTTAGCCAATAGGGGTGGGGTTCTTTTAATAGAAGGTCCTTACAAAACCTTTACTTATTCTGAACAGGACAACTCAAAAAACCACCCCTTGACTACGTCAAGTGGTCGCTTCGCTTGGTTTTTGAGGTTGCTAAGGGAATGTGAGAATCATTCACGCCCAAATGGGCACTGAGAAGGAGAAGAAGATGAAGCTCATGAACCTTACGCCTCATGCCATCGTGATTTCACTTGGTGACGAGCGTTTCACGGTGGCCCCATCGGGCCAAGTGGCTCGGGTGTCTTCGACGCCCGGTGCCACCAAGTCCGTGGACTTTGGCTTTGGGCTTGTGCCCGTGGCCGAGTCCCCGACTTGGGGGGTGGTGGAAGGGCTGCCCGGACCCGTCGAGGGTACCGGGTATCTCGTCTCGGGACTCGTGCTCAGCCGATGCGTCGGCCGAGCCGATGTCTTCGGACCCGGAACGAGCCCGAACGACAATGCGATCCGCGATGATGCGGGTCGCATTGCCGCCGTGACGAGACTGATCGGCGCCCCGCGCTGATCAGGCTCCCCCGGGGCAATCCGCCTAGGGAAAGCCTAGGCCGCGCCTGCTAGAGGCATGGGAACAGAAGCCACCACATAGGTGACCTAGTGCAAGGGCTAGACGACAGAGTCCCTTGCAAAGTGTGTAATCCTAATAGATTGCCTACTTTGCAAACGGCTTACGCCCCGCGCCCAAGCGGTTCTTGGGCTGGTCCTACCTCAAAAGGAGAGGCATGGACGAGAATCTCAAGGCAGCCCTTCAGGCGGCCCTTGACGCCAGCGTAGAAATAGGCTGGCGTCAGGGGCTGCTCGCGGCCGACTGGCCGTGTCCGGTGGATGTTGTGGAAGCCCAAAAGCTTCAAGCTGAAAAGCTTGAGGCTTTTGAGGCCCTCTTGAAAACCGCGCTTTCCAGCGCGGCTTTCAAGGGTGAAATCATCCCCTAGCCAGGGATGAGGCGGTTTGACCCACCGCTCTAACCCAACGGGTCAGATCGTTCCCTAATCTTCCTCGCCCCAGGGTTTGGGGCTTCCGTCCTGCGAACGTCGGGTTAATAACGATGTCGACCACGGAGTACTTCCAGGTCAAGGCTAAGCGCGAACCCCACGCAGGACATTATTAGAAGGAGGCTTGTATGACAAGCCAAAGATCCCCGCCTCAGGGTGTTTATCCCTGAGTTAGAGCCCTCTCCCTAAGGGGAGAGGGTCTTTTGTAGTTTAATCTAGGGTAATGAATAAGGATCACCCTCATCTGGCCCTTACGGGCCAAATGATGGTGATTTGTTGGAAATGTCTTGGACCCTATACAGGGTCCGCTTATGAATACCAGGCGCAGACTCTCGCCTTTAGGCGCAAGTATCCGCCTAGTGATGTAGGGATCTTCATCTCCATCCCCGCCCCTGGCCCTTCGGGCATGGGCTTAATGGGGATGGAAGGATGCTTTGTGATTATCAATTCAAGAGGGTCCCCTTCCTACACAAAAGAAGAGGACCCCTTACACATAGGAGGGACGAAGATGGGATGGAACGAGAGGGATGACAATCCGTGGGGGATCGGTTCGGACTCCAACATTTGGTCGCCCGATGACGATAAACCCAAGCCTCCTCCTCCCACCCCCGAGGAGGAAGCCCAAAGGGCGGCCTGGGAGGCCCAGTGCCAGGCCCAGTGGGAGGCCCAGCAGGCCCTACGTGAAGTGGGGATGGCTGGGGAGTGGGTGAGGGGCGGGTGTTACAAGCCCACCCCCCTCCTTGAGTTTGATCCCCTTGAGGGGAAAGGGGAGATAGGGGGGGAGGGGTGGTTCCACGTGGCGGTCTTCGAAGACGCCACGTGGGCGTGGTACCAGATTGAGGAGGAACCCCAGGCAGAGGGGTTCCTCCGGGATCAAATGGAGAAGTACCTCCAGGCGCCCCCGGATCAAATTGATCCGGGGGCGCCCCTTTCCCCGAAAACCTTTCGGCGGCTTATGGCCGCCGTAGGCTTGAAGGAGGAGTAATAGATGGCAGAACTGTTTGCTCTTGTGGGGCTCCTCGCCCTTGCAGTGAAATGCAAGGGCGGGCGGGCTCTTATTGTGGGGGGATGGGTCCGGGATAAGGTCCTTGGGGCCCTATCCAAGGACATCGATGTTGAGGTTTACGGCCTCAACATCGAAGCCCTCCACGAAGTCCTATCCACCTTCGGGGGGGTGGATGAGGTGGGTCGGTCCTTCGGCATTCTCAAGCTGAAGGGCCATGATCTCGACGTGTCGGTGCCACGTCGAGATAACAAGTTAGGGGTCGGGCACCGAGCTTTCTCCACGACATTCGACCCCGGAATGTTGGTGGAGGAGGCCGCAGGTCGAAGAGACTTCACCATGAACTCCCTCGCCTTTGACCCCATTTCCCAGGAGATCCTGGACCCCTTTGGTGGGGTCCAGGATCTCAAAGAGGGTCGTCTTCGGATGACGAACCCCCAGCAGTTCGGCGAGGATCCCTTGCGGATCCTCCGAGCCGCGCAGTTTCTTGCGCGCTTCGGACTCTCCCCCGACCAAGATCTGGTCGAGGAGAGTCGTCGGCTAGTAAGTGCCCTCAGCGAGCTTCCTGCTGAGAGGCACTTCGAGGAGTGGCGAAAGCTTCTCCTCAAGGGTACGAAGCCTTCGAAAGGGCTTCGTTTCCTAAGGGAAATTGGGGCTCTCCCACCAGAGCTTCAGGCTCTGGTAGGTCTGGAGCAGGACCCTACCTGGCACCCCGAGGGGGATGTGTGGGAACACACCCTCCTCGTCGTGGATGAGGCTTCCAAAATGGAGAGCAAGAGTCTTGCTCTCATGTTTGGGGCTCTCCTCCACGATGTGGGGAAGGCCAATACCACCGTTCATGACTCGGATGGTCACATCCGAAGTCATGGGCACCCAGAGACGGGGGAGGATTTTGCTCGGAGCTTCCTCCTTCGTCTCAAGGCACCCACCAAGCTCATTGAGCAGGTGGTGTGCCTTGTCCGGAACCACCTCGCCCCTCACGCTTTCCGTGAGGCCTCGGCGAAGGGGTTCCACCGCCTTGCTCGGAAGTTGGACAGCCTTGAGCTGTCTATGGCTGAGTTAGAGGCGGTTGCGCGGTCCGACCATTTTGGTCGAACCACCCCAGACGCCCTTGCCAGACTTTTCCCCGACGGGGAGAAGTTCCTGGCCAGGGCACAGGAACTCCACATCGAAAAGAAGGCTCTTCCCGATGTGGTAAGAGGGAGAGACCTCATTGCCAGAGGTCTCGTCCCTGGTCCGGAATTCCATCGGATTCTGGATTTGGCGCGGCAAATCCAGGATGAGACCGGGATGACAGACCCGGTAGGGATCCTGGATATGATCCTCTAAGCCATCTCCATCCCCGCCCCTGGCCCTTCGGGCGTGGGCTTAATGGGGATGGAGGATGCTTGGAGAGGATCAAGGAACACCCTCATAAGGCCCTTACGGGCCAAATGAGGGTGATTTATTGATATGTCTTGGACCCTATACAGGGTCCGCTTATGAATACCAGGCGCGAACTCTCGCCTTTAGGCGCAAGTACTCGCCTAGTGAAGGGTACTCTCATCTCCACCCTTGCCCCTGCCCTTCGGGCCTGGGCTAAGGATGAGAGATGCTGCTAAGCTACGGCAATTCTGCCGGATAGGAGGATCGCATGTACACCCCACCCGCATCGACTTTTGACTCCCAGCTTGGGAGTTTGATCCAGCCCCGGACGCTGGAAGTCTCGATTTTCCGAGACTTCCAGCTTGTCCATTCCGATGAGTTTGACCCCTTTCTCGGACCCATCATTTATGGGTCCGGGAAGATCTCCCTTCTCCAGGGGAAGGGGGTCTCCGTAGTGGGCTCTCGGAAGGTCTCTCCTGAGGGTATCCAGCGGGCTCGGAGAGTGGGGAGGGAGCTGGCCGAGGCTGGGGTTGTCGTGGTCTCAGGCCTTGCCTTGGGGGTGGATCGGGAGGCTTTTCGCGGGGGCTTGCAGGGAGGAGGCAGCCTGATCGCAGTGATTGGGACCCCTCTGGAGCGGGCCTATCCTGCCGAGCACAAGGAGTTGCAGGAGGAGGTATATAGGAACCACCTCCTCCTCTCACCTTTCCAGCGGGATAGCTGCACCCTCCCCAGGTGCTTTCCCTACCGGAACCGCGTGATGGCAGCGGTTTCTGACGGGACCGTCGTGATTGAGGCGGGGGACCAGTCGGGGACCTTGAGCCAGGTCGCCGCCACTGTGAGGCTTGGACGCTGGCTCTTCATCCTGAGGTCGACGATGAGCAACGCAGCCCTCAAGTGGCCCTCCCGTTATCGCACGTACGATAGGATGAGGGTTATCGACAGGACTTCGGATATCCTGTCTGTTCTGTGAGTCAGAGGATGACCCTCCGTCTAGGATGGAGGACATCCTATTAGAAAGGAGTAGAAGAAATGTTGCAACAGATGCTCAAAGAGCACGGCTTTCCTAAAGCCGTACTTTCCCCTCCTGAGACTCTGGAACTTCCTCAGGAATTAGCTCTCCACCAAAAGAGGGAGGCCCCTCTGGAGATCCTGACACTATCCCTGGCGAGGACCTGGCCTTTGGCTAGCCCCCTACTGGCAAGCCTTGGGGTCAAGGTCTTCGCCTTCTCTGATTACCCCTTTGCTATTTATCTTGAGCTTCCCTCTAAGCCCCTCTACAGGGCATTCAAGAATGAGGACTTCAAGTCGGCTTACCTTGGGCCGACCTCGCTGATTGCCTCTATGTGGGAAGATATGATCGTCGTAATCTTCCCCTTGGGAACAGGCTTTAGTCTGCAATCCCTTACTCGGACTTCCTATGAAATTCGAGTGACGATCTAATTCATCTCCATCCCCGCCCCTGGCCCTTCGGGCATGGGCTTAATGGGTTGGAGAATGCTAAAGAAACCCCACCCTTTAATAGGAGGAAGTAGGATGGTAGAATTCCGAACGTATCCCAGAGCTGAGTGCGTCTCCTTCCGAAGGACGAAGGAGGAATTTGGGGGCTTCTCTAATATGGCCCCTGGTTTTCCTCTTGTCGTAAATGGAGTAGCTATCCGAACCTCGGAGGCCTTATACCAGGCCTGCCGTTTCCCGCACCTCCCTGAAATCCAAAAGTTGATCATCGGGGAGAAAAGCCCGATGACAGCTAAAGACGTTGCCAAGCAGCATATTAACCAATCCCGAGCAGATTGGGATACGGTCCGGGTACAGGCAATGCGCTGGTGCCTTCGGGTGAAACTTACTCAAAACTATGAGAAGTTTGGCAGTCTACTGCTCCGCACTGGGGTCAAACCCATTGTAGAGGACTCGCGCAAGGATGACTTCTGGGGAGCAATCCCTCACCCTGAGGGCCCCCTCCTCATTGGGAGAAATGTCCTTGGACGTCTCCTGATGGAATTAAGAGGGCAACTCCGAGGGGATTGCATTTCGAAGATTGATCCCCCCTCTCACCTGTATGGATATTGAAACATCTCCATCCCCGCCCCTGGCCCTTCGGGCATGGGCTTAATGGGGATGGAGCGTGCTATGTGATTATCAGCTTGGTATTCCCGCCAAGTTAGAAAAAAGGAGACAAAATGGATAACTCTGCATACGATTATTCTTCCTTTGAATCTGAAAACCCGGCAGACGAAGACGAAGCTTCCAAAGCGGAGGCAGAAACCTTGGCCTTGGCAGGGGCCTCCTCCTTGGAGGAAGCCACGGCGATGGCCCAGGAATTGGTGGGGAAGACCAAGACCAAGACCAAGACCAGGACCAAGACCAAGGCCAAGAGGACCAAGGCCAAGGCCCCCGTGGAGGCCGAAACCCCCACCCCCACCCCCACCCCCACCCCCGTC
>JBAZFD010000031.1:3996-12479 GCA_041653575.1 Thermodesulfovibrionales bacterium | reverse complement strand
CATAGCTGCTCTCAGCAGCAGCCCGAATGCTGTCCATAAGCGCCTGATCATTTCCCATCATGGCCATGGCCTCGCTGCCGAGGGCAACGGAACAGGCGCCGGTGAGGGTTGCTATGTCTATGACCGCCCTGGGTTTGTAATGCTTCAGGGCGTATCCTATGGCATCGGCGAGGACAAGCCTTCCCTCTGCATCGGTGTTCACAATTTCCACGGTCTTGCCGGTAAGGGTGCGCACAATGTCACCGGGACGGGTTGCGCTGCCTCCGGGCATGTTCTCTGTGGCCGGGAGAAGGGCAATGACATGCACCGGCAGCTCCATCTCGGCAATGGCCTTCATTGTGGCGAGAACCGCAGCCCCTCCTGCCATGTCGTACTTCATCTTTTCCATTCCCTCGGAAGGCTTGAGGGATATGCCTCCGCTGTCAAAGGTGATGGACTTGCCTATAAGCACAAAAGGATCCCCTTTGGCGCCTGCATACTCGATGACAATAAAGCATGGCGGTTCAGCTGATCCCCTGGCTACGGCAAGATAGGCAGCCATGGACTCCTTCTCAGCATCCCTCCTGTCCAGGATCCTCACCTTGAGCCTCTTTCCTGCCAAGGCCTCAGCCTCTGCCGACAGGAGAGTGGGCGTCATCTCATTAGATGGGGTATTGACCAGGTCCCTGGCAAGGGAGACCGCTGAAACTACGGACTGAACCTCTCTGAGGGGGATGTCTTTCTCAGGGCTGAGGACTGTCAGTTCCTTCAGATCCCTGCCGTTCTCAGCCTTTTTGTACTTCTCAAACCGGTACATGGACAGGAGCGCCCCTTCCAGAAAAGAGGCTATGGCCCGTTGCGGAGAAGGGCACTGCCCGATGAGCCTGGTAGAGAGCGCGGCCTCTTTCACCTTTTTCAGGCATGAGAATGCAACTCCCCCTGCCCTCCTCAGCCTTTCAGCGGTTATTTCCGATTCTTTTCCCAGTCCGGCAAGGATGATCCTGGGCGAATTGATGGCCTTCACATGAAGAAGAAGGCACTGCTCCTCCTTGCCGGTGAACTCGCCTGAATCCATGACCCGCTGTATCAGGCCGCCGGAGAGCCTGTCGAGATCAGAATAGAGATCAGGGAATCCACCTTCAAAAACAGGGAGAATCAGGGTATCGGAACGTATTTCCTCTTCAGGGATATTTTGTATGGTTATATTCATTTCTGACGGGAATCGGCCTTTGCGGCCTTGGGTGAGCGGTTAAACCTGTTCATCGCCATATCAACGCCCTCTGTCAATATGACAGCCACAGCATTCATGGCTTTTATTATAGCATCTTTTACGACAACTTTTTCAGAGGAGGGGAAATCGCTGAGCACATAGTCAGACACAGCCAGATCCCTGTCCCTCCCTATGCCTATCTTTACGCGGGTGAAGAAGCCTGTCCCGATCTCCTGGATTATGGAACCGACGCCCTTCTGGCCGCCTGAGGAGCCGTCCTTCCTGATCTTCAGGCTGCCTGTCTCCAGGTCCAGGTCGTCATGGATCACCACAAGCATCTCAGGCCTGATCCCATCCTTTTTCAGGATTTCCCTGACCGCAAGACCGCTCCTGTTCATATAGGTAAGGGGCTTGAGGAGGACAACCGTCTGTCCTTCCACAGCCCCTTTTCCTATGCTGTACTTCTCCCCTTCCCGCAGGGGAATACCGTATTCCTGGGCGATCTGGTCGACCACCATGAAACCTACATTATGACGGTTCCTGGCGTATTTCCTGCCGGGGTTCCCCAGACCGGTAATGACCCACATAGAGGAAGACTACTCCTCTTTCTTGCCCTTCTTGATCACCTCAGGCTCTGCAACCTCTGCTCCGGCAGGAGCTGCCTCCTCTCTCACGGTGATCACTGTTGCCAGGACCTCATCAGGCTCGCTCAGGACGCGCACGCCGGGGATGTTCAGATCCCTCACATGGATTGCCTGTCCGAGGCCGAGTCCTGTCACGTCCACATCAATATGGCCGGGGATGTTGTCGGGGAGGCATTCAACCTCGATCTCCTTGAGGCCATGCTGGAGGACGCCCTTGTCCCTCTTCACGCCGATTGCCTCGCCGGTGATAACCACATGGACCATGACCTTCATCACCTCTGATGCGGAGATCTCCTGGAAATCCACATGCAGAAGGGAGCCTGCCAGGGGATCGACCTGGTAGTCCTTCACAATCGCCTGCTTCAGCTCATCAGGGAACTGAAGGTTCACAATCACCTGCTCGCCTGCTGTCTTGCTGATGAACAGTGAAAGCTCCTTCGCTGCAAGCTGGATAGCTGCCGAATCCCCTCCCTTGTATATCACGGCAGGAAGCATACCGCTCCTTCTCAGGGAACGCGCAACTCCCTTGCCCGCCTTGTCTCTCTTCTCTACTGTAAGGGTTACTCTCTCCATTTTTCCTCCTCTTGTGCCCCATCCCCTCTCCCTGTCGGATCGGCGGTGAGGTGAATAAATTATTTGTTCATTTCAACCGGCTGATGATACTGCACCATCGCCTCAGGCAGGGCCTTCAGCGACTGATTATAACCGCCGGGGCGCTGCTTTCTCTATATACCTATTCAAAAAGTGAGCTTACCGATGTCTCCTCATGAATCCTCCTGATGGCATCTGCCAGGAGCGAGGCAACACTGAGCACCTTCAGCTTGCTGCAAACCTTCATTTTTTCATCCATGGGAATGGTGTCTGTGGTGATGACTTCCTCAAGAACTGAGTTATTGATCCTCTCTATGGCAGGGCCTGAGAGCACCGCGTGGGAACATGCGGCATAGACCTTCCTGGCGCCGTTGTCCTTGAGCGCCTGGGCAGCCTGGGTTGTTGTCCCGGCAGTGTCCATCATGTCGTCCAGGATCATCACGTCCCTGTCTTTTACATCGCCGATAACATTCATGACCTTCGAGACATTGGCCGCCTCCCTTCTCTTGTCGATAATGGCAAGGGATGCATGGAGCTTCCTGGCGAAGGCACGGGCCCTCTCCACGCCGCCTGCGTCAGGAGAGACAATGACGAGGTCCTTGAAGTCGCACTTCTTCACATAGTTCAGAAGGACAGGTGAGCCGTAGAGGTGATCAACGGGGATATTGAAAAAGCCCTGGATCTGGGCGGCATGAAGATCAACAGTCAGTATCCTGTTCGCGCCGGCAGCGGTGATGAGATCTGCCACAAGCTTTGAAGATATAGGAACGCGGGGCTGCACCTTCCTGTCCTGACGGGCATAGCCGTAGTAGGGGATGACCGCTGTGATCCTCTTGGCCGAGGCCCTCTTGAGGGCATCTATGATGAGGAGCAGCTCCATGAGGTTCTTGTTAACCGGGGTGCAGGTGGGCTGAATGACAAAGACATCAAAGCCTCTGATATTCTCATTGATCTGGACCATGATCTCGCCGTCACTGAAGGTTGTTACCGCAGTGTCGGTGAGCGGTATCCCGATGCTCTCGCTCACGCTGTAGGCGAGTGGTCTGTTTGCATTCCCCGTAAGCAGTTTGATTCCGTTAGGCATTTCTTCCTCCACAGCAAAATTAAATCGCGAGGCATCGGATCTTCACGATTCTCACGCTCTATTTCAGGAACCTGAGTCTTGAGCTGGGGCGCCAGGATTCGAACCTGGGAATGGCAGATCCAAAATCTGCTGACTTGCCGCTTGTCGACGCCCCAATCATCTCCCTGTCTCCACGATCCTGTTCCAGTGACGGGAAAGATCCATGGAGGCCCGGGATGCAGCTGCACGATCCTCAAAGAGGCCGAAAATGGCTGAACCGCTCCCGCTCATACGGGCCACCAGTGCCCCTGAAGCAAGAAGCTGCTCCCTGATCTCCCCTGTAACCGGGAATCTCTGCGCCACCACGCCCTCAAAGTCGTTGTGCAGCAACGACGGTAAAAGCGGAACATCCCCAACCTTAAGGGCATGATAAATAAGCCTGATATTATCCCTCGGATCTCCTGTTTTTGTCAAATTTCGTTCTTTTACGTCCAGGGCGGTGTAAGCCCAGGCAGTGGGCACCGACACCTCAGGCTTGACTATGAGCAGGGTGTAGGAACGGGATATTTCCAGAGGGGTGATGATCTCCCCCCTTCCCTCTGCCGCGGCCATCGGGGAATAGAAGAAAAAAGGGACATCCGAGCCGATACGCCCACCCAACTGCGCCAGCTCATCCCTTGTCAGACCTGTCTCCCAGAGCCTGTTCAGGCCTGCGAGTGTGGTTGCGGCATCGCTGCTGCCGCCTCCAAGCCCGGCGCCTGAGGGTATCTCTTTCCTGAGGATGATCTGCGCCCCCTTCCTGCTCCCTGTATGTTCACTGAGGAGCCGGGCTGCCCTGTACACAAGGTTTTCCTCTACCGGGATTACCATTTCGGAAACAACATCAAGAGAGGTCGAGGGACGTATCTCCAGACTGTCATAGAGACTGACGGTCTGCATGAGGGAGCGGATATCGTGATATCCATCGGCCCTCTTTCCTGTGACATAGAGGGACCAGTTGATTTTGGCGGGAGCCTTCAGAATGAGGGGGTCCATGGCTAAGGTGCTGTTGCGTCCTGTCTCCTGATCTTTTCCTCGACCCTCTCCTTGAGACCCGGCTCTTTTTCCTGGAGCTTCAGCGCTTCACTCCATGCCTCCAGGGCGTCGGCACGGTTCCCCATAGCCTCATACAGATCACCAAGGTGCTCCCAGAGGGTCGGATCGTCTTTCAGCAACGTCATGGCCTTCTGCATCGTCCTGAGCGCCTCATCCAGGTTTCCCATCCGGAACTGTATCCAGCCGAGGCTGTCCATAATGTACCCGCTGTCAGGCCTCAGCTCAAGGGCCTTCTGCACAAGGGAAAGAGCCTCAGGGAGATTGATGCCCTTTTCGGCAAAGCTGTATCCCAGGTAATTGAGGGCATCTGCATGTCTGGGGTTCAGCTCCAGCACCTTCCTGAGGGCGGAGACCATATCATTGAACCTGCCGGTCTTCTCATAGACCACCGCCATCTCGAAATACATCTCATCATTTTTGGGGAAAAGGCTGAGCCCCTTTCTGAGCGTTTCCTCGGCATTGGCGTAATCCTTCAGGTCCATATACTCATTGCCGAGGTAAAGATAGATCTCAGGGGTCTCCTTTTCAAAGCTCAGGACCTCCTCATAGACCTTTACTGCATCGTGATGACGATCAAGTCGGCCATAGATAAGGGCAAGATTCAGGAAGGCGCTCATATTCTTGGGATCGGCAGTTACCACCTTTTTCAGCTCACCGATGGCCTCATCATACCGCTTCAGCTCACCAAGGATAACGGCAAGGAAATACCGGGACTGGATGTCGTCAGGCCTCGCCTCTATGACCAGCCTGAATTCAGCAATCGCCTTGTCGAACTCCTTCTCCTGCATTGCCAGGACAGCGAGCCTCTTGTGTATCTCGACATTGCTCGGCACTTCCCGTGAAATACCTTCCAGCTCCCTGAGGGCCTTGCCGTAGGACTTCTCCTTTATATACATCTGGCTGAGCCTCTCCCTGGCCTGAAGGCTGTGGGGATTGATCTCCAGGGTCTTTTTGTAATACTCTTCCGCTGCCTTCAGGTCGTTCTGTGACTCGGCAATGATCCCCAGGTTCAGATAGGCTGCATCAAATGCAGGATTGAGCTCAACAATCTGCCTGAACCGCTCTTCAGCCGCTTTGAGCTCCTCAGTTCCCAGGCTGATGAGGCCGCTGTAATAGAGGGCCATGATATTCTCCGGTTGCTTTTTCAGCAGGGAATCAAGAAGCTCACGGGCCTTTCCGGTCTCTCCAAGAGAGGCGTTGAGCACTCCCAGGAAAAGCAGGGCCTCGTCCTTGTCAGGGGCCGTCTTCAGCACCCTTTCATAGATACCGATTGCCTCGGGAATCCGTTTCTGGGCATTGTACAGCTCGCCGATAAGCATAAGGGCAGGCACATAATCAGGATTGTCCTGCACAACCCCCTCCAGGGTTACGGCAGCCTCCTGCAACTTTCCGAGCTTGATAAGCATACTGCCTGTCTGTGTCCTGAGATAGGGAGAGGCAGGATCGAGGGTGAGGGCCTTGGTGTAATGAGCGAGCGCCTCTTCCCAGTTGCCGCTGATCTCAGCCTCAGCGCCCAGAATATACTCGTAGGATGCCTGCCCGGTCAGCTCAGAGGATTTCTCCTGAAATGGAAGAGCCATATCTCCCTCCCCAATGGTCCGGGCAGCGCTGGCAGAGGAGAGGACCGGGGAGAAAAGAAAGAAAAAAAGGGTTACGATATGGATGGCGGGAAAAGAGCCATGGAGGTTCTTAAACATCGTCTATTATTGCATGTCCCCTGATAAAGTTCAAAAGAAGGGGGTCCTGATCAGGACCCCCTTCACCGTCGCTGAAAAAAACGAATGATCCATTAGCAGGACCCCTTGCACTTGCAAGTGGTTGCGCCCTTTTTGGAGACCTTTCTGATAACCATGAGAACACCCTCCTGTTTTAGGTTTTTTCAGGGACCTCATGCCCCTTGGTTTCAATTATACCATAGGCAAAGCAGCGGTAAAGATCCTTTTCCCTGCCGGTTCCCTCCCCCATAGCCTGCGTTGATGCCCTGTACCGGCAGCCTCCCCGGCATGACTCAAGATGAGGGCAGCTCAGGTCAGAACACTCAAGCTCAGCAAGGCTGACATGATGCATCCGGAGCCATGCCTTCCAGAGCCCATCCTGAATAGTCCCGAGAGGATCATGGCCGTAGAAGGCGCATTTGGCAATGGAGCCATCAGCCAGGACGGAGATGAGATGATAGCCGCAGGCAAACCCCTCTCCTCCACCGTGGAGCCCCTCACCAAAACCGTATCTCAGATATCCCCCCCCGATCTCAGGGGGAAGGCAAAGGAGAGGATTATCAAGCATGTTGCCTGACGGGCAGGGCAGATCCACAGTCCAGTCCCTGATCCCCATCCCCCTGAAAAGGGCGTCCATTTCATCAAACTCATGGAGGTTCTCCCTGTGGACCATGGTAGCTATGGAGACCTCCATGCCTGTCCGCAGGGCCGCCTCTATCTTTTTCATAACCTGCCTGAAGGTCCCCTTCCCCCTCAGGCTCTCATGGCCGTGCTCCATACCGTCCAGGCTGAACTGGACTTCATCCACATGCAAGCTCTTCAGTACCTCTTCAGTAAGAAGGAGTCCGTTGGTAAAAAGGATCTTCCTGAAGCCGTAACCCGGCAGGAGGGTGTTCAGCTCCTCGAAATGAGGATGGATCAGGGGTTCCCCGCCTGTAATGAGGAGTCGCAGTCCCTGCATCTCCTCGAACTCATCAAGGACCCTCCTGATCTCTGCAATAGTGAGACTGTGATTCTTCGGTTTTCCGATGTAACAATGCCTGCATCGCAGGTTGCACCGGTCCGTTATCTGGAGCTCAAGATACCTGAGGGAAGGGACAGGCGACTGCCTGACAGGCGGCCTCCTCACGCGCACAGGGCTGGCGGTGATGATCCCTTCGGAGAGGCAATAATCCACGAACTCCCTCTCCTTTTCCTGAACATCAGATCCCTCAGAAGAGGCACAGGCCTCCAGGAAACCGAAGGCATCCTCATCCATTTCATAGAATTCATCAGTTCTGACGGCGTACACGGAGGGGGTCTCCAGTCGTTTCAGCACAGCTCCTTCAGACAGGTAGTATCTCATAAAGATCATTGTAAGCGAATGTCGCCAAACTTGCAATTTCTGCCTTTTCATGATAAGCAATAGAAAAAATGGAGGACCCCTTTATGCACGGAACGATGAAAGCGCTGTCGGTTATCCTGCTTGCTGCTATAGCCCTCTTTTTAATATCTGCCGAGAGCAGCTCAGCCGGGGACAGGTATGATCTCACAGCGCCAAACGGGATCGCCTTCTCAGAGATCAGGGGATTTGAGAAATGGCAGGTCATAGCTCCCAGCTACAGGACAGACAAAAAAGAAGTCAGATTTATTCTGGGAAATCAGACAGCTGTCCAGGCCTTTACTGACGGAGCGCCTGAGAAAACACCCTTTCCTGACGGGACCATCATGGTGAAGGTCGCCCATTCAGAAAAGGAGCTTTCCGAATACCCCTCAGCCTTTGTCCCTGATGTTCTCCAGAGGATCGAGCTCATCATGAAGGACTCAAAGAGATTCCCTGAGACAAAGGGATGGGGATATGCCAGGTTCGTATACAACCCCAAGGCAGACGGATTCACCGCCTACGGGAAGGATACCTCCTTTGTCCAGGAGTGCTTCCAGTGTCACACCCTGGTGAGCGGTAAGGACTATGTCTTCACCCGTTACGCTCCCCGATAGCCTGCCCTGAGCATTGTGTGCTGCATAGGCTCAGGGGTGTTGCCTCGCTCAGGGAGATCCTGATAAACTTCCCCTTGTGATTAACCAGGAGAAAAGGCTCTATCAGCTCATCATCAGCAGGCTTGAGGGCGACAGGATTCATGATGAGGCCTACCGGAAGGAGATACTGGCCCTCGTCAGCAGGGGGACCGGCGGGTTCATCCTCTTCC
>JBAZFD010000031.1:0-3986 GCA_041653575.1 Thermodesulfovibrionales bacterium | reverse complement strand
GAGGGACGAGATCATCCCCTTTATACATGAGCTCCGCTCCCTGGCTGAAACACCGCTCTTTATCGCCTCTGACATAGAGCGCGGCGTGGGCCAGCAGATAGAGGGGAGCACATCCTTCCCCTGCCCTATGGCAACCGCTGCTGCAATCAGCAGGGAAAATCCTGAAGATCTGAGCCTTCTCCGGGAAATGGTGGGGGCCATTGCAGCTGAGGCCCTGGCGGCAGGCATAGATATGCCCTTCCTCCCTGTTCTCGATGTAAACAGCAATCCCGACAACCCGATCATCTGCACCAGGGCCTTCTCCGACAGGCCTGAGGAGGTGGCATGGTTCGGGAAAGAATATATAAAGACCCTTGAGGCAGGGGGACTCCTGAGCTGCGGCAAGCACTTTCCCGGACACGGTGACACCGCTGTAGATTCCCATATGGCCCTCCCGGTGATCCGGAAGTCCCAGGCAGAGCTCAGGGCCTGCGAGATCCCTCCCTTTGCCGCAGGGATAGAGGCAGGCGTCAGCTGCATCATGGCAGGACACCTGACCGTACCCGCCCTGGACGAGCTTCCGGCAACGCTTTCCCGCAAGGTCCTCATCGGCCTCCTGAGGGAGGAGCTCGGATTCCAGGGGCTCATCATCACCGATGCCCTGAATATGGACGCCCTCAGGGAGATGGGAAATGTCCCTGCCCTCTGCATGGCAGCCGGGGCGGATATTCTCCTCCATCCCAGGAACGCCCACGAGACGGTCAGGGAACTGGCCTCAGGCATTGCATCAGGCATGGTTGATGAAGCAAGAATTGATGAGGCCCTTACCAGGATCGCCCTTGCACAGAAAAAGGTGAGGCGCGAAGGAATGAGGATTGACTATGAAAAGAACCGAAGGCTTTCACAGGAGATCACGAGGCGCTCCATAACCCTCGTGAAAGAGACTGAAGCCGCCCTCCCCCTCACTGACCGTCAGGGCATCACGCTCTTCTTTGCCGGAGACCAGGAGATGTACGACGGGTCGCTCCTATGCAGGCAATTCAGGACCATGCCCCTTACAGACCATACCGGCTTCACCGGTGGAATAGCTCTCTTCTGCCTCTTCACCAGGGCCTCAGCCTGGAAGGGAAGCTCAGACATAGGACAGGAGGAGATCAGCCTGATCAAAAAGGTCATGGCGCAAGCAGACCGCTCCATTGTCATCTCCTTCGGCAGCCCCTACAGCCTCCGTCATTTTCCTGAGGCGGAGATTCTCATCGCTGCTTACGAGGCGAATGAGCAGGCGCAGATGGCGGTATTGGAAACCTTGCTGGAGGGAAGGTTTACAGGACGGCTCCCTGTCAGGATATTCCATGGCAGGGATTAAGGCATCCCCCTACTTCCAGGTCTTCCGGAGCCGCAGGATCGGGGTCATCACCCTCTTAGGTTTCGCCTCGGGCCTCCCCCTCTCCCTTACTGGCAGCAGCCTCCAGGCATGGATGGCTGTGGAAGGGGTGGACATAAAGACCATAGGGATCTTTGTTTTAGTCGGCCTCCCCTACACCCTGAAGTTTCTCTGGTCGCCCCTCATGGACAGGTTCGTCCCTCCCTGGCTGGACAGGAGGAGGGGCTGGATCATCCTTACCCAGCTCTGCCTCGCTGCGGGAATAGCCCTCATATCCTTTCTCGATCCTGCAAAAGCAACCTGGCTTGTCGGGGCAATCGCCCTGACAGTGGCTTTTGCCTCGGCATCCCAGGACATCGTCATTGACGCCTACAGGACAGATCTCCTCCATGAAAAGGAGCGGGGGATGGGCGCTGCTGTCTTTGTCATGGGATACCGTATCGCCATGCTTGTCTCAGGCGCGCTGGCGCTCATCCTCTCTGACCGGATAGGATGGCAGAACACCTATTTCCTCATGGCAGGGGTCATGGCACTGGGGATCATCGCCACCCTCTGGGGTCCTTCGCCTGAGAGGGATGAGACACCGCCGAAAAACCTCCAGGAGGCGGTCATCGGCCCCCTGAGCGACTACTTCTCCCGGCAGTCTGCATGGATCATGCTCTTCCTCATCATCCTCTACAAGCTGGGCGATGCCTATGCAGGTTCCCTGACCACTCCTTTTCTCATCAAGGGAGTGGGGTTCTCAGCCACTGACGTGGGGAGCATCAACAAGGGAGTCGGCCTTGTATCCCTCATCGTCGGTGGGCTCATAGGCGGGACGATCATGATCAGGCTCGGGCTCTATTGGTCACTCCTCGTCTTCGGCATCCTCCAGGCAATCTCAAACCTCTCCTTCATGGCCCTGGCCATGACCGGGAAGAGCTACGCCGTGCTCCTCTTCGCCGTAGCCTTCGAAAACATCACCGGAGGCATGGGCACAGCAGCCTTCGTTGCCCTGCTCATGGCCATGTGCAACAGCAGGTACAGCGCAACCCAGTACGCCCTCCTCTCCTCCCTGGCAGCCCTGGGAAGGATCTTCATCGGCCCCACATCAGGCTTTGTGGCGGCATCCCTGGGCTGGGCCGCCTTCTTCTTCATCACCGCCATAGCCTCAATACCGGGGCTCCTGCTGCTCTGGGTTCTCAGGAAGAATGTTGAGGGGCTGAAGGGCTGCGAGGGGTGATTGGTCTCAGGATAAGGAGGCCGGGTTTTTCCTTCATGTATGAGCAGAGATCATCGTCAACCACCCTCCCCTTGTCCCGCGAGGCGTGCCTGAAAATAATCCCTGAGCCTTCCCTGACAATGATCCCCACATGGCTGACATCGAGCCCTTCGCTGGGCGTGTAGATCCCTGCGTAGTCTCCGGTGCTGAGGCGGCCCAGGACTCCCTGCTCCAGGGCATCTGAAGGGATGTAACAGATCTCCCTGTCCCTGGTCAGGATGCCCGGAATGAAGAGGGAGCCATCAGCCTTCTGATTGAGCCGTTTCATCTCTTTCACCGCCGCTCCTCCTCCCACCAGCTCAGTCAGATCCTTCACCAGTCCCCTTTCCTGTCCTATCCAGTCCGTGAAAAAGTGGTTCCTCGCAACAAAGGAGACCTCACCTCCTTTGTACCTCACCCGCTTCAGGTTCCCTGTAAAATCCTCAGGCGCTGAAGAGAGCCGCAGTGCCTCAACATAATCAAGGAAGGTGAAGCAATCAAGCTCTTCAAGGTTGGCCACCAGGAGCTCAGCCCTGTCAATGCCGCCAATGAGGGTATTGGCCTTGTATGGTCTGTTGAGAAACCAACGGGAAATGAATGCAATCCTCTCCCCATGGTCCGGTGTCTGAGAGGACTGCCTGATAAGGGAGTTTATGTCAATCAATTCCATCTCTTCCTGATTCGCTGTTGGCTGCATTTCTTTATTTCTAAAGCGCTGAAAAGGCCATGACCTTTTCAGGGATCAGGGCCTTTTCAGGGAGAAGAAGGTTTTGCCTTACTGTTTGGGGTTATCGATGAAGGCCAAAATCCTCTCGGCAGGGAAAGCGCCTACCTGGATGGTCCCGTCAGGGAATATGAGGGTGGGTGTGCCTGAAATCCCGAGATCTTCCACCAGTTTCAGGTTCTTCTCAATCGCCTTTGTATCGCAGTCAGTCCTGGGTATGGGCTTCTTGTCGAAGTTATCCTCAAGCATCTGAATGGAGTTGTTGCACATAATGCTCTTTGCCTTCCAGGGCGCATCCTTGTGCATGGGCAGGGGGTAGAGCTTGAGATAGAAGACCACGTCATCCCTCTTCTGGAGGATCTTCTTCAGCTCTGCATGGAGCCGTCCGCAGTAAGGACAGTCAGGATCTGTAAAGACTACCACCTTCTTTGCAGCCTTGGGGTTTCCCATGACAAGAGAGTCTTCCAGGGGGATCGCGGAGAGGTCCACCTTCTTGACCTCCTGTATCTCTTCAACCCTCTCAGCGGTCCTGTTTGCGCCGCTGGCAACTTCAATGATATTCCCGACAACAACAAACTTCTTGGAGAAGTCAACGTAGAAGAGCCCTCTCTCGCCTTTGTTGTCAAGGGTGATCTCCCAGAGACTCCGCACAGGACTCA
>JBAZFD010000030.1:0-12497 GCA_041653575.1 Thermodesulfovibrionales bacterium | reverse complement strand
CCCGAGGCGAAGAAACACTACAATGACCTTGTAACGAAGTTCCCCTCTTCACCTGTTGCTGAAGAGGCAAAGACGAGGATGGCAAAGTTCTAAGCCTTCAATACTGAGATCCAAAAAGAGAGGCTTCCCTGACCGGGTCAGGGAAGCCTCTCTTTATTATGCAGAATCCGGGTTTGCCGGGAACCTTTAAATGTTTTTGGCCTTGTGCTTCGCTTTTTTCAGTTTATGGCTGACGCGGGTGGTGATCGTCTTCTTTGATTTCTTGGCAGACCTCAGGGAGGAGGACTTGCCCCTTCCCTTAACCTTGACGATCTTCCCGGACCGGTTCTTCTTTCCTGAGAGCTTTGCGCTCCGGTCCTTCGATCCCTTCTTCAGAGAGGCTGTCTTTAACTTCTTCTTTTCGCCCTTGTCATCCCTGTCAGGATGGAACTTCTCCATGGGAGGGAGCTTCAGGACCGTGCCTGCCGGCAGGTTCCTGGCGCTGCCCAGGGAGTTCATGGCAACGATGGCGCTCACCGGCACACCCGACTTCCGGGAGATCTTCTTGAGCGACTCGCCCTTTTCCACCTTATAGCTCCCCACCGTAAACCATTCGCTCTTCGGGATACGGGAGAGGTTTTCAATGAAAATATCCTTTGTCCCCTCAGGTATCCTGACGGTATAGCGTGACACGTTCAGGGGCGTGCTCCACCTCTTCAGCTCCGGGTTCAGCCCCCTGATCTCCTCGATGCTCGTTTCAGCGCACCGGGCAATCACCTCAATGTCCAGAGGGGACTGGATCAGGATCTCGTCATACTCCATGGGCTTGTGATACACCAGGTTCGAAAAGCCGTACTCCTCGGGAGCGGTTGCAATAAGCGAGGCGGCGATGTATTTGGGGACATATTCATTCGTCTCCGAGTGAAGCTGCTTCGTCTCCATAAGGGCCCAGTAGTCCTCTGTCCCGGTCTTCTTGAGCGCCCTGAGTATCCGCCCTTCTCCTGCGTTATAGGCGGCAAGGGCGAGCTTCCAGGAGCCGAACATACCGTAGAGGTCCTTCAGGTATTCAGCGGCGGCATTGGTGGACTTGATCGGATCCCGCCTCTCATCCCTCCACCAGTCCACAACCAGGCCATACCTTTTGGCTGTGCCTGAGATGAACTGCCAGGGGCCCACTGCTGCTGCGCGGGAGTAGGCATTGAGATTGAAGCCGCTCTCCACAATAGGGAGAAAGACCAGGTCCTCGGGCAGGCCCTTTTCATTGAGAATGCCCTTCATGATCTCCACATATCTGGCAGATCTCTCCAGCCAGAGGGAGAACCGCTCCTTGATCCTGTCTTTAAAGAAAAACAGGTTCTTGTCTATGGCCCGTACAGCGGACTCATTGCTTTCATAGCTGATGCCGAGGGGCGCCTTCTGGCCGGAGGCTTCGGGGAGATTGGAAATGACCGCGCGTTCTCTCTCATAATCAGGGGAGGTTATGACCAGTCCATGACCGGCCTGTTCAATGGAGTTCTCCCCTTCCTGCATAGGGAATGAAATACCCTCTCCCGGTGAGATAAGCCCTTCTGCGCGGATTTGGGTCTGCTCCTTCACCCCTCCTGCATAGGCAGGGAGGGTGAAGGAGATGATAAACACGAAGAAACTGATAAAGGAAAGATAGTTACGGCCCAGAAAGCATCCTCTCAGGGAAGTCCTAACGTCTCTCATGGAACCCCCTTGGGTGTTTTTTTCCCCTGCGATACTGCGAGGGATCAGGCAGCGGACTTTTTCTTCAGGGCTGAGGCAAAGACCTCTGCTGCATTGAAAGTTCCGTCAATGGCCTGCACAGGACACCGGGCGGTACAGATCCCGCAGCCTATGCACCTGCCTGCGTCAATGGTGTGTTTCTGCTTCAGCTCCCCTGAAGCTGCGCTGACAGGACAAACCTTCATGCAGATCTGGCAGCCTATGCACTTGTCTGTCACAAAGGCCTTCGGCCTGTTGGGGATGAAGTCTGCAATCGCCTTGGTGGGGCAGTGCTCCACGCAGAGGCCGCAGACCCTGCATTTGTCGAGGTCTATCCTGGAAAGGTTGTTTTCCACTTTAGGCGCGTCGAAGGGGCAGACCTTCACGCACTTGCCGCAGGCAATACAGCCCACCTGGCAGTTCTTCCGTGTGTCGCCGCCCTTGTCCTTCGAGTGGCAGGCAACAACCACCGCCTTTGATCCGGGAAGCACCTCGATCACCCTCTTTGGGCAGGCGGTCTCGCACTTGCGGCAGCCTGTGCACTTCGTCATGTCCACCACAGGGAGGTTGTCCTCGCTCATATGGATGGCATCAAAGGGACAGGCCCTCATGCAGGTGCCATAACCAAGGCAGCCGTAGATGCAGGATTTGTCGCCGCCGCCTGCAAGGGTGGCCGCCCTGCAATCCTGCACGCCTTCATAAATGAATCTCCTGGTTGCCCTGGATGATCCGCCCTGGCACATGATCCTGGAAAAGATCGGCTCCATTACCTCGGCCTTCTTTCCGGTGATCAGGGCCACCGCCTCGGCGCAGCCTGCGCCTCCGGGGGTGCAGAGGTTGGGGGATACATCGGGGTTGTTCACCACCGCCTCGGCATACTGCTCGCATCCCGCGTATCCGCAAGCGCCGCAGTGGGCGTGGGCGAGGACATCCTTCACCTGCTCAACCCTGGGGTCCACCTTCACGGAAAACCTCTTGGCAGCAAAGGCGAGACCGAGGCCGAAGACCGTGGCAAGGCCTGCGAGGAAGACGAGGCTGAACTTTGCGAGAGGGATCAGGTCCACATGCTCCTTTGCCTCGACGCCGCCTCCCACTCCGGCATGAACGCCGGTGGCGATGAGGAGAAGAGCTGCAAAGACTGTCCCTGTCCTGACGATCTGTGAGATTTTATGCATCGTTACTCCTTTTTCCCGTTTCATACATCCGACACACTAAAGCGTGATGAGTCCCGAAAAACCGGTGAATGCCAGGGCAATAAGGCCGGTGACAACAAAGGCCATGGGCAGTCCCCTGAAGGGCGCCGGAACCTCAGCCAGCTCAAGCCTCTCCCTGATGCTCGCCATGATGATCAGGGCGATGGCAAAACCGATGCCTGAGCCGAAACCGAAGGCGAGGCTCTCGATGAAGCTGTACTTCTCGCCGGCGTTGATGAGGGGAACGGCGAGGATAATGCAGTTCGTGGATATCAGGGCAAGGTAGATGCCCAGCTTGTAATAGAGGCCAGGCGCCACCTTCCTCATGATCGTGTCCGAGGCCTGCACGAATCCTGCGATCACGCCGATGAAGACAATGATCTTCAGGAAGGTGATGTCCAGGGGCACCATCACATAGTTGAAGATCAGCCAGCTCAGGGAGGCGCTGATCATCATGACTGCGGTAAAGGTGATACTCATACCCACGGCAGTCTCCATCTTCTTTGAAACGCCGAAGAAGATGCAGAGTCCCAGAAACCGGGTAAAGACAAAGTTGTTTATCAGTGAAGCGGCTATGAAAAGCTCAAAGAGCTTTATAAACTCGCTGCTCATCGTTTATCCCTCCTTTTCGGTTATCCGCCGTTCATTATTATAGCGGATATCGGTTCAGTGCGCCCCAGAGGTCCCTTTCTTCAGGTACCTGGCGTCTATCCAGTTAAAGAGTGCCATGAGGATACCCACCGCCAGGAAGCCGCCGGCAGGCAGGATCATGATCAGGAGGGGCTTTGCATCCACAATCGGAAAGCCCCAGAGTGACCCCTTGCCCAGAAGCTCCCTGAAAAAGCTGATCACCGTGAGGGCGAAGAGGAAGCCCAGCCCCCTGCCGATACCGTCCACAAAGGAGGGCAGCACCCTGCTCTTGCTGGCGAACATCTCTGCGCCTGCAAGGATGGAGGCGAAGGCAACGATGAGCTGAATATAGAGGCCCATTGTCTTGTACGCATCCGGGGCAAAGGCTGCCATGGACATATCAGCCACGGTAACCCAGCCTGAGATGACCAGCATGAAGATGGGGAGCCTGACCTTGGGCTGGATGAACCCCTTGATGATTGATATGGTCATGTTCACCATGGTCTGGACAAAGAGGACAGCCACGCCCATGAGCACACCGTTCCTGAGATTGGAGGTAACGGCAATGGCGGGACAGAGGCTCAGGGCAAGCCTGAAGATGGTGTTCTCCTTGACGAGCCCGTTCCGTATGAGATCCCAGTAACTAACTTTGCTCTGGCTTTGCATTGCCTGCGCCTCCCTTTATGGTGTTTATGAGGAAGCTGACGCCGTTCCTCACTGCATCCTCCGTGACCGCCCTGCTCGATATGGTGGCCCCGGTGATGGCTGCAATGTACTCCGTTGTCTCAGTCTTCAGCACCTTCAGGTGATCCACGTCCTTGCCTGCAAACTGGCCCCTGAAGGAATCCGTCTCGATCTCGTCACCCAGTCCGGGGGTCTCGGCATGACCGAGGATGTTGATCTGTGTCACCTTGAAATCCTTGTCCACTGCCACAAGGGTGTGGATGTAGCTGGAGTAACCCTTTCCGTAAGACTCGATGACATAGCCGATGACGCCGCTGCCCTTCCTGGCAACGTAGTATTCGGCATGTTTTTCGTGGATGGTCCAGTCACCCATCTTCTCTATATTGTCCGCATCGGGCATGAGCTTCTTCAGCGCCTGCTCCTTCGCTATCTTGGCGTTCTGGAAGATGATGGGAGAGGTCTTGGCGTAGACACCGGCCAGGATAAGCCCTCCCACCAGATAGACAACAACGAGGTTGAATGTTACCTTGAGGATGTCCTTGCCTGTCATGCCTTCACCTCCTTGGGTTTCCCGGCCTTTACAGCGCCGAAGACCTTGGACCTGAAGCCCCGGTCAATGAGGGGAGAGAAGCAGTTCATGATGAGTATGGCGAACATGACGCCCTCGGGGAATCCGCCCTTGAGCCTTATGAGCATGGTGAGGACACCGCAGCCGATACCGAAGATGATCTGCCCTCTTTTGATGGAGGGACAGGTCACATAATCCGTTGCCATGAAGAAAGCACCCAGGATCATACCGCCGCTCAGGAGGTGGACAATGGGGTCTCCTGCAAAGAGCGCTCCTTTCTGCCCGAAGATCCAGGCCATGGCGGCAGCCGAGCCGAGGAAGGAAACCGGTATATGCCAGGAGATGTATCCCCTGAACATGAGGAAGGCCGCTCCGATGAGAAGGGCGATCACCGAGGTCTCGCCGATGGAGCCTGCCCTATGACCCACGAGGAGCTGGGTGTAGAGGTTCGCCTGATCGCCGAAGAGCTCAATGAGCTTTGCAAACCCTTCCTCTTTGAGGACGCCCAGGGGCGTTGCTGTTGTCTTTGCATCCAGCCCCGTGAAAGCTGCTGTGGGCTCATTCCAGATGGTCATGAGCTTGGGGAAGGATATGAGCAGGAAGGCCCTGCCGATGAGCGCAGGGTTGAAGACATTGAACCCCAACCCGCCGAAGAGCTGTTTTGTAATGAGCACTGCCATGACTGATCCGAGAATGGGGATATAGAAAGGGACCGACGCAGGCAGGTTCATCCCCAGAAGCAGGCCGGTGAGGAAGGCGCTTCCGTCGCCGATGGTCACCTTCCTGTTGAGGGACTTCTGGAAGAAGTACTCCGACAGGACTGCCGCGATAATGGCGATTGCCACGTTGCAGATCGCCTTGGGGCCGAAGAAATAGGCGCCCATAAGGGTGGCAGGAAGGAGGGCGGCGGACACCGTCCACATGATCCTGCTGGTGGTCTCCTCACTCTTTATGTGGGGACTGACTGATACAATGAGCTGTTCTTTGTTTATTGCAGCCATTTGGCCTCCCTTTCCTATGGTTTCACCAACGACTTTGAAAGTCGTATGAGCTGGACGATCGGTCTCTTGGAAGGGCAGACATAGGTGCATGATCCGCACTCAAAGCAATCGTAGAGATTGTAATCCCTTGCTTCCTCATGAAACCCTTTTTCAGAAAGAACGCTCAGCATGGACGGCATGAGCCCCATGGGGCATATATCTATGCACCTGCCGCACCTGATGCAGGGGCCGAACTCCTCGGAGTGGCTGATCCCCTCCTCGGGGAGGGCCAGGATACCCGAGGTCCCCTTGGTGACAGGCACCTCAAGGCTGGAAAGGGCAAAACCCATCATGGGGCCGCCTGATATCACCTTTGCCACAGCAGAACTGAAGCCGCCGCAATTCTCGATGAGGTCGGTGACAAGGGTTCCGATCCTGACGTTCAGGTTCTTCGGCTCCTTCACCCCCTCTCCGGTGACGGTGACCACCCTCTCCACAAGGGGCTTCCCGTACCGGGCTGCCTCATAGACGGCAATGGCTGTGCCTATGTTCTGGACAACGACGCCCACATCCATGGGAAGGCCTCTGGCAGGGACCTCCCTGCTCACAGCAGCCTTGATGAGCATCTTCTCAGCTCCCTGGGGGTATTTCACCTCAAGGGGGCATACCTGGATCTCAGGGCTGCCTGACACGGCCTTATTCATCGCCTCGATGGCGTCGGGCTTGTTGTTCTCAATGCCGATGAATCCCCTGGTCACCCCGAGGATCCTCATGAGGACCTTCAGTCCCTCAACCACATCTCCGGGCCTCTCGATCATCAGCCTGTAGTCTGCGGTGAGGTAGGGCTCGCACTCAGCGCCGTTGAGGATGACCACATCCACCGGCTTTTCCTTGGGAGGAGAGAGCTTCACGTGGGCAGGAAAGGCTGCGCCTCCCATTCCCACGAGCCCGGCGTCCTTCACCTTTCCCTTCAGCTCCTCAGGGGAGAGGCTCATGTAATCGGGGTTGTCCTTTAAGGGAGACCATTCATCTTTACCGTCATTCTCAATAACAACAGATGTGGCCATCCTGCCTGTGGGCAGCGGGAAATCCCCGATGGCAACGACCTTACCTGATACTGATGCGTGGACAGGGGCGGAAACAAACCCCTCAGGCGTTCCGATCACCTCTCCCATCTTCACCTCCTGGCCGATGGCGACAGCCAGTTTGCAGGGCGCGCCGATATGCTGGGCCAGGGGAATGACAACCCTTTTGGGAGGTCTTGTGGGGGTAATCGCCTTGTCCTTGGAGAGTTCTTTTTTATCCGGCGGGTGGATTCCTCCGCTGAATGTTGCAAGGGCCATCACAGTTCCTCCGTTGTAGGGATGGGGGACAGACAGGAGGCGAAGCTCCTTATTCGTCCCGTTTTAAAAAGGCTTTGGTGTCTGTACGGACAAAAGCATTAATTAATAACACTTTACCGCTCTGTTAGTCAAGGATACTGCTCGGAGGAGGGGGGTGGAAAGGGCTATGACTTGCTGATCAGTTCGGCATCCATGCTTCGTTCGTAAAGTATCTCATTGAGGACATCCCTCATGAGGGAGCAGGCCTCTGTTACCTTCTGGTTGGCGATCCGGTAATAGATGTTAACCCCGTCCCTCCTGCTCTTGAGGATGCCCTTCAGCTTCATGATGGAGAGGTGCTGGGAGACATTCGCCTTGGGTATGCCCAGGGTCTGGACCAACTCCTTCACGGACTTTTCCCCGTCTTTCAGGGCGTTAATGATCTCCACCCTCTTGGGGCTGGAGAGTACCTTGCAGACCTCTGCCTGCAATTCGTAGATAGATTTATCGTTCATCGTGCTCATACAATGAATTGTATGTATCTTTGTTGCAAAGGTCAAGGATTTTTTATCATGGAAACAGTTATCAGCCCTTCCATCCGTATTCCCCTATAAGTGGGACAAAAACACAGGGTGTCCGGGACTCCATCGCCAGGACCCCGTTCTCCTTCCTTCCCTTTATAAGGACCTGCGAGAACCTCTCCCCCACAGGGGCGACGATGACCCCGCCCTCCCTGAGCTGGCGCACCAGGGGCTTCGGCACGGAGGGGGCCGCGGCTGTCACGATGATGGCGTCATAGGGTGCCTTTTCCCCGAGCCCGAGGGACCCGTCTCCGTCCATGACATGGACATTCCCGTATCCCAGGCTGCTGAGCCTCTCCCGTGCCTTCTCAGCCAGGGGGCCTATTCTCTCGACTGTGTAGACCTCCCAGGCGAGCTCCCCCAGGATCGCGGCCTGATACCCCGAGCCTGTCCCTACCTCCAGGACCGTCTCAGTCCCTTTCAGGCCAAGGAGCTCGGTCATCACAGCCACCATGTAAGGCTGGGAGATGGTCTGGCCATCGCCTATGGGAAGGGCCATGTCATCGTAGGCGCTCAGCCAAAGCTGCTCCGGCATGAAGAGGTGCCGGGGCACCCGCCTCATGGCCTCAAGCACGCGGGGGGCCCTGATACCCCTCGGGATGAGCTGTGTCTCCACCATAAACTCCCGCAGTCGTGTGTACTCGTCCATGTCGCCCCCTTGCTCTTCATGGTTCGACAAACTCACCATGACAATTGTCACCCTGAGCCTGTCGAAGGGTGGTTTCCCCGGTCAAGCCGGAGAATGACAACAACAGATAAATACATCAAAATTCAGGTTTAGTCTTCATTCTGCCTTCCGGCTTCTTCCGATGATCTCCCTCGCTGCCATGACTCCTGAGGCCGATGACTGGATGAGCCCCCTGCTCACGCCTGCGCCGTCTCCCACGGCAAAGAGGTTCTCCACCTCTGTCTCCAGCCCCTCTGTAAGCTTCACCTGCATGGAATAGAACTTCACCTCCACGCCGTAGAGGAGGGTGTGGGGGGAGTTCATGCCCGGCGCGATCCTGTCCAGGGCCTCAAGCATCTCGATTATGCTTGTAAGGTACCGGTAGGGAAGGACGAAGCTGAGGTCTCCCGGCGTGGCGTCCCTGAGGGTGGGGACCACCAGCCCCCTTGATATCCGGTCATGGGTTGACCTCCGCCCCCTCATGAGGTCCCCCAGCCTCTGCACGATCACCCCGTTGCCGAGGAAGTTAGCCAGACGGGCGATATAGGTGCCGTAGGCAATGGGCTCATTAAAGGGCTCGGTGAAGAAGGTGCTCACCAGGATGGCAAGGTTCGTGTTGCCTGTCCTCTTGTCTGCATAGCTGTGGCCGTTCACTGTCCAGAACCCCTTGAGATGCTCCTTCACCACCTCACCATAAGGGTTCACGCAAAAGGTCCTCACCTTGTCGTCAAACTTCTTGGAGTAGAAAACCATCTTCGGCTCATAGGTGACATTGGTGAGGGGCTCAAGCACAGAGGCAGGGACCTCCACCCTCACCCCGATGTCCACGGGGTTCTTCAGGAGGGTGAGGCCGAGACGTTTCGCCTCAGCCTCCAGCCATTGCGCCGCAGCCCTTCCGGGAGCAAGGACAACATACTCAGCCAGGATCTCCCGTCCGTCAGCCAGTTGCACGCCTGAGACCTTTTTTCCGCTGACCATGATCCTCTGCACATCGGCCTCAAAGATAAGCTCGACACTCTCCTTCAGCCGGTCCTGCATTCCCCTGAGCACATCCCTGCACCGGTCCGTTCCGATATGCCTGATGCGGGAGGGGATGAACATGAGCTCGTTCCTGGCTGCCTCAGCCCTGATCCGTTCCACCTCAGGACCTTCGCTGCCGTAGACCTCGACAGGGGCGCCGTACCGCATATAGATACCGTCCACATAATCGATGAGACCCTGTATCCCTCCTGCGTCGAGGTACCGGGAGAGGAACCCTCCGATCTCAGGGGAGAGGGTGAGCTTCCCGTCGCTGAAGGCGCCTGCGCCTCCCCAGCCGCTGACAAGGTCGCATTCTGCGCAGGAGAGGCAGTTCACACCGCGCACCGCCATGGGGCACTGCCTGTTGTCTATGTCCTTGCCCTTTTCTATCATCAGGATCCTGATATCAGGGGCTTTTTCAATCAGCTCAAGTGCGGCAAAGATGCCGGCAGGCCCGGCTCCCACGATGACCACATCATACTGTTCAGTCATTCAGGCCACCTCTTCCTCAGAAATTCCAGGGCCTCGTAGTTGGTGAGATCCAGGTGCAGGGGGGTGACGGAGACATACCGGTCCATGACGGAATGCATGTCCATATCCTCACCGTGCTCCCAGTAGGGCGTTCCTCCCCCTATCCAGTACTGCTTGTCTCCCCAGGGCGAGTAGATCTCCTGGATGGCGTTGTCATACATCCTCTTGCCCTGCCTTGTGAGCCTGACCCCCCTGACCTCCTCTCTCGGACAACCGGGGACATTCACATTGAGAAGGGTGTCGTAGGGGAGGGAGTTTTCCAGGATATGCCTGCCGATCTGAAGGGCATAGGGGACTGCCAGGTCATAATGGAACTGCTTGTCTCCCATGAGGGAGACGGCAAAGGAAGGGATTCCGAGAATCGTCCCCTCGATGGCTGCCGAGACAGTGCCTGAATAGGTGATGTCATCGCCGAGGTTCGCCCCCCTGTTTATTCCCGAGGCCACCATGTCCGGCTTCCGGGGGAGTATCTTGTTGATACCGAGGGCAACGCAATCCGTCGGCGTTCCGTTCACGCTGTAGACATGATCCCTCAGCTCCTCCACCTTCAGCGGCCTGTGGATGGTGAGGGCATGGCCCACAGCGCTGCGCTCCCTGTCGGGGGCTACAATATAGGCCTCACCGAGCTCCTTCATCGCCTCGAAAAGGGGGATGAGCCCCGGCGCATGGACCCCGTCATCGTTGGTCACCAGGATTACCGGCATCTATCCCCTGAATGCATCCATTGCCTCCCTGTGGATCTCGTCTTCGCAGTGCCTGTACTTGGGTGAAAAGTGCATGAGGGAGAGCTGCGAGACCCCTGCCTCACGGCCTATCCGTCCTGAGATTGCTGCGGTGAGGTGATGCCGGTCCCTGGCCCGGTCCCGATCCCTATCGAGAAAATAGGCCTCGCAGAAGAGGAGATCGGAACCCGCCACGAAGGAGATCACCTTTTCTATGTTCTCATCAGTAGGCGAGACATCAGTGACATAGGAGATCTTCTGCCCCCGCGTAATCGTCACAATATCCATCAACTCCTCAAGCCTGAGCATCTTTTCACCCACCTCAAAAGTCACCTCTTCCGGCTTCTGGCTTCTGACTTCTGACTTCTGACTTCTTATTTCTTTCTTCAGCTCCGAAATCCACGGCCCTACCGGAAGCCCCCTGTCGAGAAGGGCAGCCTTGTTAATATTAATATGGAAATCCTCTTTCAGGGAATAAGCAATGACAGGGATGTCATGGGAGAGAACAAGCGCCTTCACCTCAAAGCCCGGCTCAGAGATGACGATGCCGCTGAAAGGGACGGATGGATGGTCAACCCTTCGGAACTCCTCTTCGGCATGAAAGCTGCTGTTGGAGATCCCCTTGTGGCTGATCCCGAAGGCTTCTATCTTTATGGGATAGTCCCTGATGAGGTTCCATGTGTACCCCCTGAGCTTGCCCTCCACGCAGGAGATGACCGCCTCGGGCCCGTAGATCCTCAGGGGCTCCTCCCGTCTCAGGCTGTTTCTCAGGAGGGTGTCAAAGCCTATGAAATGGTCCATATGGGTGTGGGAGACAAAGATATCGGATATCTTCAGGAGATTCCCCGGATCCAGTCTCCCGATCTGGCCGAGGTCGAAGAGAAAGGCCCTCCGCTCCCTCATAACTCTCGCAAAAACAACGGGATCATCAAAGGGACCATTGACAAGAGTTGCGTGAAAAGAGGGTTTCATGATGCTATAATTATAACTAAATCAGAATAGAGGAGTCAGAATACAGGAGTCAGTACCGGAACGGTTCAGTCCAGATCCTGGCTGCCGGCTAATTTTAATGGAGGGAATATGCCCGAATTAAGGAAGGACCCCATTTCGGGAAGATGGGTCATCATATCCGTAGAACGAGGGAAGAGACCGTCTGACTTCGTCTCGCCGTCACAGAAAAGAAAGGCAGGCGGATTCTGCCCCTTCTGCCCTGGGAATGAGCACACCACAACACCTGAGATCATCTCCTTCAGGCCGGCAAGCACCCCGCCCAACTCCCCCGGATGGACCCTGCGTGTGGTCCCCAACAAATTCCCTGCGCTCCAGATACACGGAGACCTGAACAAGAAAGGCGAAGGGGTCTTCGACATGATGAACGGCATCGGCGCCCATGAGGTCATCATAGAGACCAGCGACCACCAGCTCTCCCTCGCCACCATGCCCCAGAGGACGGTGGAGGATGTGCTCTGGGCCTTCTACTTCAGGATGTCCGACCTGAAGAAGGACACGAGGCTCAAGTACGTCCTCATCTTCAAGAATGAGGGAGAAGTTGCAGGCGCGACACTGGAGCACAGCCACAGCCAGCTCATTGCCCTCCCCATTGTGCCCAAGACCGTGAAGGAAGAGATGGAGGCGGCAAAGAAATACTACGACAGCAGGGACAGGTGCATATTCTGCGACATCATCAACCAGGAGCTCGACTCGGGCAAGAGGGTCACCTATGAAAACGACAGGTATGTGGCTGTCTCGCCCTTCGCCCCCCGCGATCCCTTCGAGACCTGGATCCTCCCCAAGGCCCACGAGTCAAGCTTCGGCCCTTCAGAGAAGAGCTTCTCAAGCCTTGCCGAGATCCTCCAGAAGACCCTGAAACAGATAGACAAGGTCCTGGACAC
>JBAZFD010000029.1:0-12676 GCA_041653575.1 Thermodesulfovibrionales bacterium | reverse complement strand
GGGGTTGATCCCCTTTGCCTTCAGCGCCTCAACTTCCGCCTTCAGGTTCTCCCTGATGTTCGCGGCCACCATCTTCCCGTCAATAAGTTCTGCTGCCATCCTTCCTCCTTTATTTCAGTGTAGTCCCAACTCCTGAAGTGAATACGTCAACTGTTCAGTCTGTCATGCCGGCTTGTCCGGCATCCTTTTGGCTTTCCGGAAGGATTCCCGACAAGCGGGAATGACGGAAAAACCCTAATCCCTGATAAAAGAGAGCATCTCTTCCCGCGTGCTCTGCTTTGACCTGAAGATCCCTCGCACCGCCGATGTAACTGTCCTGGAACCCGGCTTTTTGATGCCCCTCATGCTCATGCAGAGATGCTCGGCATCGATGACAACCATACATCCCCTGGGCCTGAGCTTCTCCATAATCAGGTCCGCCAGTTGGGCGTTCAGCCTCTCCTGGACCTGGGGTCTCTTGGCAAGATGTTCCAGGGCCTTGGCGAGCTCGCTCAGGCCGGTGATCCTTCCTGCCGGGATATAGGCGATATGGGCCTTCCCGAAAAAAGGCAGGAGGTGATGCTCACAGACGGAAAAAAAGGGAATGTCCCTCAGGAGGACCATCTCATCGTGGCTCTCGCCTTCGATAGCGGAGAGAAGATCATCCGCAGGGGTCTCAAGCCCGGAGAAGATCTCAGTGAACATCTTCGCCACGCGCTTGGGCGTATCCTTGATGCCCGGCCTCTCAGGGTCTTCACCCATCCCATCTATAAGGAGCTTCACTCCTTCTTCTATTTTCTTAATGTCCATGGCAGTTGATGATCTCCTCATCGGTAATGATTGTATCCATCCTCACATCATGGGGCTCCGACGGCAAGGCTTCCAGCAGCTGCTCAGCATAAGCCAGGCCGATAACAGCCTTTCCCGCACGGACGGCAAGAAGGCGGTCATAAAAACCCTTGCCGTATCCGAGCCTGTTGCAGCTCCGGTCAAAACCCACGCCGGGCACGATGACCAGATCGGCAATCCCTATATCCCTCAGTCTCTCGTCTGAAGGCAGAGGCTCAGGAATGCCCATGTATCCGGGCTCAACCTCGGAGATATCCCTGATCTCGTAGAGCCTCAGGGAATAGTCCTCCCTGACGACGCGGGGAAGCAGGAGGGTTTTTCCTTCAGAAAGGCAGGTATGCATAATGCCGAAGGTGTCCGCTTCAGTCCTGAAGGATGCGTAGAGAAGGACGGTCTGCGCTGACCTGAACTCCGGCAGGCAGGTTACGGTCTCCCGGATCCGCTCGTCCTTCAGCTTCCTGATCTCCGCAGGAAGAGAATCACGGAGCTGAAGGAGATCCCTTCGGATATCCCCCTTAGGCCTGCTCACTGAAGAGCCGCCCTTCCAACTTCTGCTTGATCTCCGCCACTTCCCTGACCACCTCGGGAGAGCGATCAAAGGGCGGGATACCGGTGAGGTCCGCATCCATGACACCGGGATTGAACCCCAGGAACCCCAGGATCTCCATGCCTGCCAGGTGCTCCCTGAGGAACTCCCTGTCAGCTTCGTTTCTCACCTTATTGGCAACGACAAAGACCTTTTTCACACCCAGACCCTCGGCCATATCCCTGATGGTCTTCGCGGTCTGAATGCTCCTCTGCCCCGGCTCAACCACCACGATAAAGGCATCCATCGCCTCTGTGGTCCCCCTGGTCAGGTGCTCGATCCCTGCCTCCATGTCTACAACAACAACCTCGTCCCTCTCCACGAAGAGGTGTTTGAGGAGCCGCTTCAGGAGTATGTTCTCAGGACAGTAGCAGCCCGATGAGGCTGACTTCGACTTTCCCATGACCATGAGGGTGATGCCGTCAATGGCGTACCCGATCCCCTCAGGAAGGTCGTCAACGCGGGGATTCAGCTTGAATACCGCGCCCATCCCCCCGGGCCTCGCGCCGGTCCTTTCTTCTATAAGGTCCGGCATATCGGCTATGGGCCTGATTTTATCGATCTCCGACTGGCTTACACCCAAGGCCTGGGCGAGATTGGCGTCGGGGTCCGCGTCAACAGCAATGACGCGCCTGCCGTCTTTGACAAAGAGGTAGCTCAATATTGCAGAAAGGGTGGTCTTACCCACCCCGCCTTTTCCTGTGACTGCGATCTTCATGATTTTCAATTTTAACACAGAAGGATTTCTCTTTCAGAGGGGATTTATAAGAGCATAAAAATTTTTATTTCACCTGTTCTCTCCCGGCAACGCGCAAGAGGTGACGTATAAGAGGGAATATTCCCGAAGTTCCGGCGGCTGATGGGGCCGCCCTGCACCTGTTCACCGCGATTTATGATTTATGTTATCATCTCCTATGGAAAACAAGAGGATCATTGAAGAGGCGGAAAATTATGTGATGCACACCTACAACCGGCTCCCCCTTGTCATCAGAAAAGGGCGCGGGATAAAGCTCTGGGGAGCGGACGGGAAGGAATACCTCGACTTCATAGGCGGCATAGCAGTCAATGTCCTGGGTCATTGCCATCCCAAGGTTGTTGTGGCCATCCAGAAACAGGCCCAGAGACTCATTCATGTATCCAACCTCTTTCATATAGAACCGCAGATAAAGCTCGCAAAACTCATCTGCACCCATTCCTTCGCAGACAAGGTGTTCTTCTGCAACTCCGGTGCTGAGGCGAATGAGGCGGCAATAAAGCTTGCACGGAAATACTCGCGGGAACAGTTTCAGACCCCCAGGAGATACGAGATCATCACAGCCCTGAACTCCTTTCACGGAAGGACCATGGCCACCATCACTGCCACAGGACAGAAGAAGTTCCAGGAAGGGTTTGAGCCCCTCCTGCCCGGCTTCAGCCATGTCCCCTTCAACGACCTCAGGGCACTTGAGGCAGCGGTGACGGACAGGACCTGCGCCATCCTCCTTGAGCCCATCCAGGGTGAGGGCGGGGTAAAGGTCCCTGATAGCGACTATTTCAGGGGCGTGCGGGAAATCTGCGACAGGCACAAGCTCCTGCTCATCCTCGATGAGGTCCAGACAGGTATGGGCAGGACCGGCAAGCTCTTCGCCCATGAGCATTTCGGCATAACCCCTGATATCATGACCCTGGCGAAAGGGCTCGGGGGCGGCGTCCCCATCGGCGCCATGGCAGCCACAGACAGGGTGGCCTCGGCCTTCCAGCCGGGGAACCATGCCTCCACCTTCGGGGGGAACCCCCTCGTCTGCGCCGCAGCCATAGCCACAATGGAGACGATCCTTGAAGACGGATTCATCCTCGAACATTGCAACAGGATGGGGATATATTTCAGGGAAAAGCTGATGGAGCTCAAGGAGGACTACCCTGCCCAGATAATGGATGTGCGGGGAAAAGGACTCATCGTGGCAATGGAGATCAACAGGGATGGATCATCCCTGGTCAAGGCGTGCCTGGAAAAAGGCGCGATCATAAACTGCACGGCAGGAAATGTCCTGAGATTCACGCCGCCTTTGACGGTGGAAGAAAGAGACATTGACCAGCTGACGGATATTCTTGAGGAGGTATTGGGGAGATGAGTTTGAAGAAGAGGGATTTCCTCACTGTATGGGACCTATCGGAGAAGGAGGTTGACGGCCTTCTCAGGCGGTCCATGGAGCTGAAGTCGGGCGCAGATGCAATGAAATGCCCCCTCATCGGCAAGTCAGTGGGCCTCTTCTTTGAAAAGCCATCCACACGGACCCGCGTCTCTTTTGAAGTTGGGATATACCAGCTGGGCGGACAGCCGATCTACATGAACCCCAAAGAGATACAGCTCGGAAGAGGGGAGACCGTAGCAGACACTGCCAGGGTCCTCTCCAGGTACCTGAAGGGAATCATCCTCAGGACCTTCTCCCACGCCACAGTTGAGGAGTTCGCCGCCAATGCCACCGTGCCGGTGATCAACGGTCTCTCGGACAGCCACCATCCCTGCCAGGCAATGGCAGACCTGATGACCATCAGGGAGCGAAAGGGAGACCTGAAAGGGCTCCGCCTCGCCTATATCGGCGACGGGAACAATGTGGCAAACTCACTCATCGGAGCGGCAGCCATGATGGGGATGGAGGTGGTTGTCGCATCTCCTGAAGGGTATGAGCCCGGTCACGAGGCGCTGGAAAAAGCAAGGGAACTGGGCAAGGGAAACATCATCGTCCTGAGGAACCCCAAAGAGGCGGCTGCTAAAGCGGATGTGATCTATACCGACGTATGGATAAGCATGGGACAGGAAGATGAAGCGGAAAGGAAGAAAGAGCGGTTCAAGGACTACCAGCTGAACAGCTCCCTCCTGGGCTGCGCAAAGCCTGACGCCATAGTGCTCCACTGCCTCCCTGCACACAGGGGCGAGGAGATCACCGACGAGGTGATAGACGGCCCCAACAGCGCTGTCTTCGACCAGGCCGAAAACAGGCTCCACACAGAAAAAGCCCTCATGGAATTCCTCATCAGCTGAACTATCGCAAGATAAAACCCGGTTACAATTCGCACATCATGAGAAGGGCGTCCTCGGTGGGGTAGAGGTAATACCTCTTTCGTATGCCGATGCTTTTGCAGCCCACCTTCTCATAGAGCCTCCGGGCTGAGAGGTTCGACACACGCACTTCGAGATAGAGATTCCGGCATTCCAGCTCCCTCAGCTCCCTGAAAATCGCCTCAAGGAGCATGGCGCCAACCCCCCTCTGCTGGAAATCGGGATCTACGGCTATGTCCAGGAGGTGGGCCTCGTCGATGAAATACCGCACGCAGATATACCCTGCAATCCTCCCGTCCTCCTCGGCAATACGGGGAAGGGAACGGCTGTTGAAGATCTCGCTGTAAAAGGATGCCTCCGACCAGGGAGTGGAAAAGGCAAGCCGCTCAATCCGGACCACCCCAGGCACATCCCCTTCCATCATCTCCCTGATCTGGATCATTGTATGTTTTGTAGCCTCATTGCCTGCATTTGGAAGAGCAGGCATGAGCGGCATTGCTCCCTTTTCGTTGCCGGTGTCGGCGAATGGGAGCGTCCACAGCCGCAACTGTCTGAACCCGAAGGGTGAGTTTTGCGGCTGTAGAGGAATGAGCTTACACCGGCAGAAAAGCGAGCTTCCGAGCGAAGGGATGCTCTTCCAAATGCCGTCTCCCGGCTCATACAATCCTTTGAGGAAAACACTATGCGGTGAGTATCCCCAGGATCTCGCGGTACCTCTCAGCTGTCTTTGCCACGATCTCATCAGGGAGCACAGGGCCGGGATAGGTCTTGTCCCAGTCAAGGGTAAGGAGGTAATCGCGGACGATCTGCTTGTCGAAGCTGTCCTGCCCCTTGCCCGGCTGGTAGTCCTTCATGGACCAGAACCGGGATGAATCGGGGGTGAGAAGCTCATCAATGAGGATGAGGCCGCCCTTGTAGATACCGAACTCCATCTTCGTGTCTGCGATGATGATACCCTTCTGTTCCGCCATCTCACGGGCCTTGGAATAGATCCCGAGGGTCACCTCCCTCAGCCTCTCAGAGAGTTCTGCGCCGACAATCTCCTTCATCTCCTCAAAAGTGATGTTGATGTCATGCCCTTCTTCAGCCTTTGTGCTGGGGGTGAAGATCGGCTCAGGGAGGCGGGATGACTCAACGAGCCCTTCAGGCAGGCTGATGCCGCAGACCGTCCCCTTCTCCTGGTACTCCTTCCAGCCTGACCCGGAGAGATAACCCCGCACAATGCACTCAACAGGAAGGGAGATTGCCTTTTTCACCAGCATACTCCTGCCCTCAAGGATTTCCCTGTAGGGATGCAGCAGGGCCGGGTAGTCATCCACCTCTGTGGCGATGATGTGGTTCTCTATAACATCTCCCATCTGCCTGAACCAGTGAAGGGATATGCTGGTCAGCATCTTCCCCTTCTCCGGTATGCCGTTGGGCAGCACCACGTCAAAGGCTGATACCCTGTCTGTGGCGATGATCAGGAGGTGCTCATCCAGCTCATAGACATCCCGCACCTTTCCCCGCCTGAGGAGGCTGACTCCCTCTATGTTCGTTTCCATGATGATCTTTGACATTTCCTGCTTCCTCCTTCTCAATAACCTTTTCGAAAACTCCGAGGAGAAATGCTATCACATTTCAGGAAAAACCCTCAAATCCCTCTGACAGCCAGAATCCACCATCAACTGTGCGCGGGGATGCATTCGAACGGTTTCAGCGGGCCGTCACGGTGAGGCGGCCCGGTGCCTCGGAGCGAAGCGAGAATGAGTGAGAATGCTTCCCCGCGCAAACCTCAAGTTTTTTGATGGGGGATTCTGGCTATCTGTTATTCTCGCCTGCCGGGAATCCTTCTGTAAAGCCCGGAAAGATGCCGGACAAGCGGGCATGACAGACTATACCTTATGAAGTCCCGTTCAGGATGAAGCTTTCCTTCTCCTTCTCACAAGCTTCTCCGCCTCAACGGCAAAGAAGACGAGGGAGGATAGGGCAAGGGTGGCGGCCAGTTCAGGCAGGGAAAGTGGCTGAGTCCTGAAGAGGGAGTTCAGCGCAGGAACATAGATGACCGCCATCTGGGAAAGGAAACTGAAAAACACCGCAGCCAGGAGCGGCCTGTTTGAAAAAACACCCTGGCTGAAGAGGGACTCCCGCTCCGACCTGATAGCCATGACATGGCCCAGCTGGCTGAGGCAGAGAACGGAAAAAACCATGGTCTGCCAGTGGCCGTTCCCTGAGCTGAGATGCCAGGCCTGCACCGCAAGGGTAACACCTGCCATGAAAAGCCCGACCCATATGGCGTGAAAACCCAGGCCATGGCTGAAGATGCTCTCCTGGGGATGGCGGGGAGTCCTCTCCATGATCCCGCGATCAGCCGGTTCGACAGAAAGGGCAAGGGCAGGCAGCCCGTCTGTCATGAGATTGATCCAGAGTATATGGATGGGCAGGAGGGGGATGGGAAGCCCCAGGAAGGGGGCGAGGAAAAGGGTCCAGATCTCGCCGGAATTGGTCGTAAGGAGGTATTTTACAAACTTCCTGATGTTGTCGTAGATCCTCCTGCCCTCCTTCACCGCCTTCAGGATCGTGGCGAAGTTGTCGTCCAGGAGGACCATGTGGGCAGCCTCTTTGGAGACATCAGTCCCGGTGATCCCCATGGCAATGCCGATGTCCGCCCTCTTCAGCGCCGGGGCGTCGTTCACCCCGTCTCCTGTCATGGCCACAAACTCCCCCCTCTCCTGGAGGGCCTTCACGATCCGCAGCTTCTGCTCAGGCGCAACACGGGCATAGACCCTGAAATGCCCGGCCCTTTCCCTGAGATCATCTGGGCTGAGCCTCTCCAGCTCCCTGCCTGTGACAACTATCCTGCCGTCACCCCCCTCTTCCCCGATGATCCCCAGCCTCCTGGCTATGGCCTTTGCTGTCAGGGGATGATCGCCGGTGATCATAACAGGGGTGATCCCCGCTGTCCTGCACATTGCCACCGCCTCACGGGCCTCTTCGCGGGGAGGGTCCATCATCCCCACAAGCCCCAGGATGGTGAGACCTGTCTCCACAGTATCAGGGGAGATGGTCTCAGGGAGACTGTCCCACCTCCTCATGGCGAAGCAGAGTACCCTGAGCCCATCAGCAGCCATCCTGTCGCTTACCGCAAGGATCTCTTTTTTGTCCGCTGCCGTCAGCCCCTCAGGGGTGAGCATTGAATCAGCCCTCTCCACCAGCCCCTCCACCGCACCTTTGGTAAAGGAGATGTATTCCCCTTCCTCTCTGACTTCTGTCTTCTGGTGTACCGTTGTCATGCACTTCCTGTCCGAATCAAAGGGAAGCTCGGCAATCCGGGGAAGCTCCTTTTCCAGCGCTGCCTTATCAAAACCCCGCAGCTTTGCAGCATTGAACAAGGCAATCTCAGTGGGGTCGCCCAGGGCATTGCCCGAACCATCCATCTGCGCATCATTGCTCACGGCAAGAGCAGTCAAAAGATAGTCGATAGTCGTGAGTCGGGAGTCATCAGTTTTTTCCTTCTGACTTCTGACTTCTGACTTCTGATTTCTGAGCAGTTCTCCCTCCACCCATATCTCCTCAACCTCCATCCTGTTGATGGTGAGGGTGCCTGTTTTGTCTGAGCATACATAGGTCACGGAGCCGAGGGTTTCCACAGCAGGGAGCTTCCTGATAAGGGCGTTCTGCTTCACCATCTTTTTTGCGCCCAGGGCCAGGGAAATGGTGACAACAGCCGGAAGGGCCTCAGGTATGGCAGCCACGGCAAGGGATATGGCGGTAAGGAGCATTCTCAGAAGCGGCTCTCCCCGCAAAACTCCTGCGGTAAAGACTATGGCGCATACGGCGAGGACGGCGACAGCAATCCGCCTGCCGAACTGGGCAAGCCTCCTCTGCAGGGGGGTCTTCATCTCTTCCTCCTCCTGGAGCATGGTGGCGATCCGTCCCAGTTCAGTCTCCATGGCTGTGGCAACCACAACCCCCCTTCCCCGGCCATAGGTCACCGTCGTCCCCTTGTAGACCATGTTCCTCCTGTCGCCGAGGGAGAGATGCTCATCATGAAAGGGCTGGGTCACCTTCTCCACAGCAACGGACTCGCCTGTCAGGGCAGATTCCTGTATCTTCAGCTGTGCCGCCTCTGTCAGCCTTATGTCGGCAGGGACAATCACTCCTGCCTCAAGGAGAATCAGGTCTCCGGGGACCACAGAGGAGGAGACCACAGTTCCGGGAGCTCCGTCCCGGAGAACCGTTGCAACAGGCGCAGCGATCCGCTTGAGGGCAGCCATGGCCTTTTCCGCCCGGTACTCCTGGACAAACCCGATCACTGCATTGAGAGCCACAATGACAAGGATGACCACCGTATCGGAAGCCTCCCCGATCACCCCTGAGACGACGGCTGCCGCCATAAGGATGATGATCATGAAATCCCTGAACTGATCGATGAATATCATGAAGGGGGTCTTTCCCACCTTTTCCATCAGCTCATTGGGGCCATACTCCGCGAGCCTCCTCGCTGCCTCGGCAGAGGAGAGACCTGTTGCGGATGAGCCTGCATCCTCAAAAACAGCCGCTATCTCCTTCTGATGCCACTGCATATATTTCCTCCTCACCGACGGTCCGACAGAACAGGTATTTTGATTTACCTTCTAAAATTATATATAATGCTAAGAACGTTTATTAAAACTTTGTGAAGACGTCCCGTTCTTTTTACCTATCACAGATGAACACAAAGAAACCAGCAAATCAGTACGCGCCATACCGGGAACAGCTCTGGGAGAGTATCTTCGAGTCGATCCCTCACCCCTTTTATGTCATCGACAGCAAAGACTATACGATCAAGGCTGCAAATTCAGCCACCCTGAGGTTCGGGGAGATCACTGAGACCACAACCTGTTACCGCCTCTCCCACAAGAGAGACACACCCTGCTCAGGCCCCGAGCACCCCTGCCCTGCCCTGGAAGTGATGAAGACAAAGCAGCCCGTTGTAGTGGAGCATATCCATTTCGACAAAGACGGCAACCCCAGGTACGTGGAGGTTCACTGCTACCCGATCCTTGACAGCACCGGTGATGTGGCCATGGTGACGGAATACTGCCTCGATATCACGGAACGGAAGATTGCGGAGCAGAACCTCCAGAAGAGCCTTGAGGACCTTGAGAGCTCCAACAAGGAGCTTCAGCAGTTCGCCTACGTGGCCTCCCATGACCTCCAGGAGCCGCTGAGGATGATATCGAGCTACACGCAGCTCCTGGACAGGAGATACAAGGACAAACTCGATACCGACGCCCAGGAATTCATCCGCTACGCCGTGGACGGCGCGGTAAGGATGCAGAGGCTCATCAATGACCTCCTGGATTACTCCCGCGTGGGCACCCGCGACCGGGCCTTTGAGCCTGTTGACACCGAGCTGATACTCGACCAGGTCCTGGGAAACCTGAGCATGGCGGTTGAAGAGAACCAGGCTGTCATAGAACACGAAAACCTCCCCTGCGTGATGGGTTATCCCTTCCAGCTCAGACAACTCTTTCAGAACCTCATCATCAATGCCATCAAGTTCAGGGGGGACGCGCCTCCCCGGATCGTCATCTCAGCCAGAAAGAGGGGGAAGAAGTGGATCTTCTCCTTCCGTGACAACGGCATAGGCATTGAACCCCAGTACAGGGACAGGATATTCCTCATCTTCCAGAGGCTGCACACCAGGGAACTTTATCCGGGAACAGGGATAGGCCTCGCCATATGCAAGAAAATCGTGGAGCGCCACGGCGGGAGCATATGGGTGGAGAGCGAGCCGGGCAAAGGCTCCACCTTTCATTTCACCATACCAGAAACAGGAGAGGAATAACATGAACAGTTCATTCATAGGCCGCTCTATTGAGATACTCCTCGTTGAGGACAACCCCGGAGATGTCCGCCTGACCCAGGAAAACTTCAAGGACAGCAAGATCAGGAATAACCTCCATGTGGCAGTGGACGGTGTGGAGGCCATGGCATTTCTCAGGCGCGAGGGGAAGTATGCCGGTGCAGTCCGTCCTGACCTCATACTCCTGGACCTCAACCTCCCCAGGAAGGACGGCAGGGAAGTCCTGGCTGATATCAAGGCCGACCCGAACCTGAGAACCATCCCTGTGGTTGTTCTGACCATTTCCAAGGCAGAAGAGGACATCCTCAGGGCCTATAATCTCCATGCCAACTGCTACATCACAAAACCGATTGACCTGGAACAGTTCTCCAAGATAGTCACCTCGATTGAAGACTTCTGGCTCTCTATTGTAAGGCTCCCCAATCAGTAGCAATGCAGGAGAAACCGCTCTCCATCCTCCTTGTGGAAGACAATCACGGCGACGCCCGCCTGATCAGGGAGATGCTGAAAGAGACCTGCCTCTGCAACAACTTTGAGATCACCCACACAACCACCCTCTCCGAGGCCATAGAGCGACTCGGGGAGGGTGCCCACGATATCCTTCTCCTGGATCTTGACCTGCCCGACAGCCGGGGGCTCGAATCCTTTTCCCAGGTCTCCAGTCTTGCCCCCAAGCTCCCGGTTGTGGTCCTTACCGGACTTGACGACGCCGATTTTGCGGTGAAGGCGGTGCGCGAAGGCGCCCAGGACTATCTGGTCAAGGGGAAGATAGACTCCCAGGCGCTGCAGAGGACCATCCGGTATGCCATAGAGCGAAAAAAGACGGAAGAGGAGCTGAAGCGGCACAGGGACAACCTGGAGGAACTGGTCAGGGAAAGGACCTCCGAGCTCATCACAGCCAATGAGCAGCTCAGCCGTTCCCTCCTTGAGCACAGGAAAACGGCAGAGGCCCTCAGGGAAAGCGAGGAACGGTTCAGGGGAATCGCAGCCGCTGCCATGGATGCGATCATACACATAGACAACAAGGGCAAGGTCGTCTACTGGAACCCGGCAGCAGGGAAGATGTTCGGCTATACCGACGAAGAAGTCATGGGGCAGGACGCCCACAACCTCCTTGCCCCTCAGCGTTACCGTGAACCCTTCCAGATGGGCTTTCCCTCTTTCCGTCTCACCGGGCAGGGGCCTGTCATGGGCAAGACCATGGAATTCACCGGTCTCAGGAAGGATGGCACTGAGTTCCCTGTTGAGATATCCCTCTCGCCATTCCTCGTCAGGGGCCTCTGGCACGCCGTGGGGTTCATCAGGGACATCACGGACCGGAAGCAGGCAGAGGTGGAGATGCGACGCCTCGCCGTCTCTGTCGATTCGGCTGCCGATGCGGTCATCATCACAGACCCTGAGGGGATCATCCAGTATGTCAACCCCGCCTTCGAAAGGATCACCGGCTACACGCGGGATGAGGTCATCCAGAAACCCCTCGGCTTCCTGGCCTGCAGCATTCTGGATAACTTTTTCTCAAGCCTTCAGACCCTGAAGGAAAGGGGAACCTGGGAAGGCGCCTTTCAGGATCACAGGAAAGACGGCACCCCCTACCATGCGGAGTGCACCATCTCCCTCGTGAAGGACGCCTCAGGCACGGTCATCAACTACATCATCTCAAAGAGGGATGTGACGGAAAGGCTCAGGCTTGAATCCATAGCCCAGGCTGTGGATACCATGAATAACATCGGGTACATCTTTTCAGGGATCAGGCATGAGATCGGCAACCCCATAAATGCTCTCAAGATGATCCTCAGCGTTCTCAAGGTAAACATTGCCCGCTATCCCCAGGAAAAAATCCAGGAATTCATAGACCGGTCCCTTGCCGAGATCGCCAAGGCCGAATACCTCCTGAGGAGCCTCAGGAACTTCAATATGTACGAGAGGCCCGAGATCAAAAAAATCCAGCTCCGCTCCTTCATGCAGGACTTCCTTTCCCTCATCAGACATGACTTCTCCCGGAGAGGGATCCAGTTAATCCTGTCCATAGAAGAGAATCTGAACCATGCCCTTGCAGATCCCAGGGCAATCCAGCAGGTCCTCCTCAATATCCTCACCAATGCGGCAGACGCCTGCGAGGGGAGGGAAGAGCCCTTCATCATCCTGAGCCTCTCCCGCTCCCTGGACAGGGTGCTCATCAGGGTCACCGACAATGGGGCCGGGATGTCGGGGGAAGAAACGCAGCAGCTCTTCAGGCCCTTTTATACAACAAAGCAGCAGGGCACAGGCCTGGGCCTGGTGATCGTGAAAAAAATGCTGACCTCCATGGACAGCACCATCTCGGTAAAAAGCGGTAAGGGTGTGGGAACCTGCGTGGAAATCCTCATTCCAGGAGAGAAAAATGCTGAATAAG
>JBAZFD010000028.1:5608-12683 GCA_041653575.1 Thermodesulfovibrionales bacterium | reverse complement strand
CAGGGGAAAGGGAAGCGTTTCGACCTGCCGTTACCGGAGCAGGGACGGAAAGCATCTCATTTCGGATTGGGGGATAAAAAAAGGAGGATGGGAGTTCGGCAGGGTCCATGACAGCCCACCTTAAACGAGGGAGGAACCCGCTTTTCCTCCCCTCTCCCTTTTGCTGATCTTTCCCTCGCAGGCCTAAAAAAGATATAATGGTTTTCACTATTTTCTTTTTAAGACAAGGAGAAAAGCATGTTATCTGAAGCCGAAATCAAGAGATATACCCGCCAGATGATGATGGACGGCTGGGGGGAAGAGACCCAGAAGAAGCTGAAAAACTCAACCATTTTTATTGCAGGAGCAGGAGGTCTGGGCTCTCCGGTCTCCATCTATCTCGCAGTTGCCGGGATAGGGAACATCCGGATCTGCGACTTCGATTCCCCGGACTGGTCGAACCTCAACAGGCAGATCCTGCACAACCACAACAGGATAGGAACGAACAAGGCTGTCTCGGCGAAGCAGACCCTTGAGGAGATGAACCCCAATATAAAGGTCACCGCCTTTGCCGAAAAGATCGTGGCTGAGAACGTGGACGAGCTCGTGGGTGACGCTGCCATCATCGTGGACTGCATGGACAACTTCCCCACCAGGTATCTCCTCAACGAATGCGCCATCAGGAAGAACATCCCCCTTGTTTACGGGAGCATCTGGGGCATGGAAGGAAGGCTCAGCTTCCTCAATCCGCCTGAGACACCCTGCCTGAAGTGCATGTTTCCCGAACCGCCTCCTTCAGAGACCTTCCCGGTGGTAGGCGCAACACCGGGAGTGATAGGCTCTCTCCAGGCCCTTGAGGTGATCAAGTACCTCACCGGCACAGGGGAGAACATCAAAAACAAGATACTCGTCTGGGAGGGCAGGAGCGTTGAGTTCAAAAAGTACAAGGCCTACAAGGACCCCGAGTGCCCTGTCTGCAGTAAGTTGTAGTTGAAGCTGTCATTCCCGCTTGCCGGGAATCCTTCTGGAAAGGGGAATAATGAGCTATCTTGATGAAATACATGAGCTGGAGGAGCTTGACAGGCAGTACATCTGGCACCCCTTCACCCAGATGAAGGACTGGGAGGCTGAAAAGCCCATCATCATCACTGAAGGGAGGGACTGCTTTATCAAGGACGCCTACGGAAGGTGGTATCTCGACGGTGTCTCCTCTCTCTGGGTCAATATCCACGGCCACAGGAAAAAGGAGATCGACGACGCCATAAGGGATCAGCTGGATCGGATCAGCCATACCACGCTCCTTGGTCTCGCCAATGTCCCCTCCATCAGGCTCGCCGAAAGAATGATCCGGCTCACTGACAACTCATTCAAGGGCCTGAGCCCGAGGCTTTCCAGGGTCTTCTATTGCGATAACGGCTCCACTGCCGTGGAAGTTGCGCTGAAAATGGCCTTCCAGTACTGGATGCACAAAGGCGAAAGGAAGAGGCAGACCTTTCTCTCCCTGCACAACGGGTATCACGGGGACACCATCGGCGCTGTAAGCGTCGGGGGGGTAGACATCTTCCATGAGGTCTTCAATCCCCTTCTCTTCAGAACCCACAAGGCGCCCTCCCCGTACTGCTACAGGTGCGAATCAGGGGAAAGACCGGAACAATGCTCCCGCACATGCCTGAAGGCAATGGAGAACATCCTTGAGGAGCATGGCCGGGAAATAGCGGCGGTTGTCATCGAGCCCCTTGTCCAGGCTGCCGGGGGGATGATCGTCTGGCCCAAGGGGTATCTCAAAGCGGTGAGAGAGCTCTGCACCAGGTACAATGTACTCCTAATCGCCGACGAGGTGGCCACAGGCTTCGGCAGGACCGGAAGGATATTCGCCTGCGAGCACGAGGGGGTTGTCCCCGACATCATCTGCCTCTCCAAGGGAATAACAAACGGGTACATGCCCCTTGCTGTGACCATTACCACAGACGAGGTGTATAATGCCTTCCTCGGGGAGTTCAGGGAGCTCAAAACCTTCTTCCACGGCCACTCCTACACAGGGAATCCCCTTGCCTGTGCTGCGGCCCTCGCCTCACTGGATATCTTTGAGAGGGAAGAAACCATAAACCATATGGTTCCGAAGATCGCCCTTCTGGAAGAGAGGCTCCGGGAGATCGCCGACCTTCCCCATGTGGGCAATGTGAGGAACAGGGGACTCATGGCAGGCATTGAACTGGTAAAGGACAAGGCAACAAAAGAGCCCTTCTCCTGGGAGGAGCGAGTGGGCTGGAAGGTGGCCTGTCATGCCCGTGAGCAGGGCATTCTGATTCGTCCCCTGGGGAACGTCGTGGTCGTCATGCCCCCGCTAAGCATAGGCATGAAAAATCTTTCCTGCTTGATGGATGGGATAAAAAGCTCTATAATTTGTGGTACAGCAGGACAATAAGTCTTCCCCCGGAGGGTGAGATGCGCGGACCAGAAAAAAGGCTCCTTTCCATAACGGTTATCCTTTCTCTCTGCTTTCTTTTTACCGGATGCGGACCGAGGCAGTTCAGGGCAGACCTCTTTCAGGCCAATGAAATGACAGGATGGGGGCCTGAGGGGCTGACCTGGAACGGAAGGGACCTCGTCCTCGGCAGCGGCAGGACCGTGGTCTTTCTTTCCTCCCTGGAGACAGGGGCCTTCGTCAATGCCGGATCCTTTTACAACTCTGACGGATCATACATATTCTCCCGTGATCCCCTTGTCCTCACCTCCTCCCGTCCTATAGAGATCTCCGGATCGGCCTGGGAGGCCGGATGTTGCGGCGAAGGCTTCCTCTGGATAGCCAATTCTCCGGGAAAAGAGATCATCAAGGTGAGCATGAAAAACGAGATCCTTACCTCCATCCCCTTCCCTGGTGAACTCCCCGGAGGTCTCGCCTTTGACGGAAAGGACCTCTGGGCTGCCGACTCTCTGAAAGCAACAATATACCGGATATCCACAGAAGGAAAGATCCTCCAGCAGTTTCCATCGCCTGTCTCTTCGCCCACAGGACTCGCCTGGGATTGCGGGCAGCTCTGGATAACAGGCATCGAGTCCTGCACAAGCGCCACAAGGGACTGCAATCCTCCGAGGCTCGTGAGGATCAATCCCCGGACAGAATCTGTCACCAGGGAGATCCCCCTTCCCCGCCAGATATCCCGTCCTGCCTCTCTGGAGTGGGTCAAGGGGAATCTCTGGGTAGGCGACAGGGACCTCAACAGGGTCTTCCGGATCCCTGACTCAGAGCCTGCTCCGCCGGAGGCCCCTTAGGCCTGATGCTCAAAAAGATCACCTACAGGATTATTGCGCCCATTTATGACATCATCATCTCCCGGCTCAATCAGGAGAGGAGGCGGGCACTGGGGTTCCTTCATTTCAGCCCAGGAGAGCAGCTCCTTATTGCCGGAGTGGGCACCGGGGCAGACCTCCCCTTTCTCCCAAATAACATCTCCATCGAGGGGATAGACGCAAGCCCCGCGATGCTCGGCAAGGCAGCGCAGAAGAAAGAGGCCCTGGGGATGGAGCAGGTCAGACTCAGGCAGGGAAACGCCGAAGCCCTCCCCTATCCTGATGCATCCTTCGACAAGGTGATCCTCAACCTGATCGTCTCTGTCGTGGACAACCCTGCAATGCTGCTCTCCGAGGCGGTACGCGTCCTGAGGCCGGGAGGGGAGATACTCGTCTTCGATAAATTCCTCCCCAAGGGCAGGAGGCCCGGAATCCTCAGGAGGTCTGCCAACATCATCGTGAAGCATCTGGGGACAGACATCAACAGGGTTTTTGAGGATATTATTGAGGGGCGCCCCCTCAGGATCATAAAGGAGGCGCCCAGTTGGGGCAGGGAATTCTTCAGGATCTACCTTCTGGAAAAGACGGTCTAAGCGGCAGCCTCATTCAATGGGCAGCTTTGTTTCCTTTTTCTTCTTCGCCTCTTCTGATTTCGGGAGTCTGATCTCCAGGACTCCGTCCTTAAAGCCAGCCTTCGCCTTGTCTGTCTGCACACCCTCAGGAAGCCGGAAACTCCTGGAGAAGGAGCCATAGGACCGCTCCAGGCGGTGATAGTTTTTCTTCTCCACCTTCTCCTCAGACTTCTTTTCCCCTGACAGGGTGATGGTATCCTCAGTCAGGCTCACATCAAGATCTTCCTTCTTCATGCCGGGGATCTCGGCCTTGATCACAACGTCATCGCCCTCCTCGAAGATATCCACGTGAGGGCTGAACTCCTCCATCCCAGGGAGCCTGACGCTTGGCATCCAGAGGGGGCGGAAGAGGTGAAAAGGCCGCCTGAAGACCTCGTCCATCCATTTCTCCATTTCCTCAAAGGGTGATACCGCCCTGGAAGGCTCCACCTTCGCCAGTTCCTTTGACTCCTTAGCCTTTGCCATAAAAAACCTCCTTGTGCTCTATGCGTCTGTAAGGCGGGGCCTTCAGCCCCGCCTCGCCCTTAATCCTAATCCAGCCTGGGATGGGGTGTTGTGTCTTCAGGCGCGGGGAGAATGGGGTATTCCACCTTGGGCTGCGCTCCAGTAGTGGCCTTGAGGAAGGCCACAATCCGGTCCTCCTCAGCATCATTGAGGGTTATGCCCAGCTGGACAGAGCCCATGATGCCCACGGCATCCTTCAGATTCCAGACCTTGCCGGAGTGGAAATAAGGCCCGGTGAGGGCTATGTTCCTGAGGGAAGGGGCCTTGAAGACATACTCGTCTGCTGCTGTCCCCGTCACCTTGAACCTTCCCTTGTCGCCTGCGCTGATCTCGGCAGCCGGCTTCTGGACAACACCAAAGGGAAAATATCCGGCTCCGCCCATGTTTAAACCGCCGTGACAGTTGGAGCAGCCCTTATCCATAAAAAGCTTCAGGCCCTCTTTCTCTGCACCGGAGAGGGCATTTTTATCGCCCTTGAGGAACCGGTCGAAATTTGAGTCAGGGGTAATAAGTGTGGCCTCAAAGGCCTCAATCGCATCTGCCATATTGTCGAAGGTAACGGGATCGGCCTGTCCGGGGAAGGCATTCTTGAAGAGCTGGACATAGAGGGGCATACTCTTGAGTGTCTTCACCACCATCTCAGGGGTGTTGTTCATCTCCACTCCGGCCTGGACAGGCCCCTTTGCCTGCTCCTTCAGGTCCGAGGCCCTGCCGTCCCAGAACTGGGCGAGATTGAAGACAGAGTTCAGCACCGTGGGGGCGTTCCTCGGTCCTTTCTGCCAGCCGTGGCCTGTAGAGGTCTCCTGATAGTCTGCGCCTCCCATGCCCACGTTGTGACAGGTATTGCAGCTGATGAGGGCGCTTTTGGAAAGCCTGGGATCAAAAAAGAGCTTCTTCCCCAGGTCTGCCTTTGCCATGGTAAAAGACTTGCCCTCCATGACTGCCGCCTTTTTGGGGATGGGCTTGAAGATCGCCTGCGACTTCTTCATAAGGTCATCCTGGGCATAGGCTGAGGAAAAAGAGGCAAGAAGAAAGACCGATAAAAATGCAATAAGACCGCTTTTTTTCATTATACTCCCCGTATCATTCTGGCTTAATTCCCGGAAACCGGGATACATTCCGACCTCTCCCATGAGGGACGGAAATACTGCACCGACGAGACTACAGCCTCACAGAACTACAGACAATCAAAACACCTCCTTCCGGAAAAAAATATCGGATCAAATTCAATTCTATCACCTCTTTAGCAAATTGCAACCTTTTCGATATACCTTCCGGGCCTGATTTCCCTCGTCGCTGTCTCCTCCTGCGCAGGATTTACAGAAAGGACGCAGATGGCTCACAATAGAAAAATGGATAGGAACCAATGCAGCCTGCCCCTGCAACAGGACGAAGAAACCGTAAAGAGCCGGATTGAAAGGATCGCCGGAAGGCAGATCAGCCTGGTCGTAACAGAGAATGCCGCATCAATGCTCTCTTTCAGGAAAAAGGGAGAGGAAATTACCCTGAGGATGCACAGGATATTCCTCTCTGCAGGATCTGAGGTTGTCGACGAAATCGGGAGGTGGGTGAAAGGAAAGGGCATACCGACCCCTCTTGTCAGGGAGTTCATCCGCAGGAACAGGGAGTCCATCCCCAAGGCTCAGCCAAGACTGAAGACCATAACCACCCTGGGCAGATTCCATAATCTCAGGGAGATCTATGACGAGATCAATGAGAGATACTTCAGCAGAATGATCAGCGCGCCCATCACCTGGGGAACTGAAACCAGGCGAACCTCAGTGAGGAAGAGGACCCTGGGGAGCTACAACTCCCTGGCAAACAGCATCAGGATCAACCCCATCCTCGACAGGAAGAGGGTTCCCCGGTACTTCCTCGCCTTCATCGTCTACCACGAAATGCTCCACGCAGCCATGGGAGTGGAGCTGAGGAATGGGAGAAGACTTGCGCACACGCCCGAGTTCAGGCGGAGAGAGCGGCTCTTTGCTGATTATGAGAAGGCGAGGGCGTGGGAGAAAAACAACTTCTGATATAACAGGGGGGGGGCAGCCCTGCCGGGCTGACCCCCCCCTGTCAGGACTTTCTACAGGGCAAGCTCCCTGGCAATGACCGGGTAAGTCCGCTTCAGGGCCTCATCCCCTATCTGGAGCTTATCGGCAAGCGGTTCGGGCATCAGCCTGTAAAGCACCTTCACAGAAGCGACTGTGGCCCCCTCAGGGATGCTGAAGCTGTACTCCCTCTTCTCGTCGGGGTTCAGCCTTGAATCCCTGCCTGCCTCCACAGAAAAGGGGGCAAGGGTGGGCTTTCCTTCTCCATCAAGGAACTGGGCATTGAGGACCTCCCGCTTCGTCTCCACCACCTCATTCCCCTTTTTGAACTCAACGGACAGGATGACCGACCGTGCCGGATTCCCTGTGGGGAACTTGTGAGAAGAGATATTTTTCATGCTCACAAGGAGGGACGCCCCATTCCTGGCTGTATTCAGCTCAACAGCCTCCTTCAGGATATCGCTGTTTCTTGCCCCCCTGAAGGCATGGGTCTTCTGGCCCCCTGCTGTCATGTGGCAGTCAATACACCTCTTGCCTGACTGGGAAGAGGCGTGTTCAATCCCTGTGGTACAGAGGACAACACCCTTCGGGTTTTTCAGCTCCTCATGGCAGAGGAGGCAG
>JBAZFD010000028.1:0-5598 GCA_041653575.1 Thermodesulfovibrionales bacterium | reverse complement strand
GCAGAGCTTGTCGGCATCTCCTGCAAAGAGATCACTCTGCACGGTCCCATGGGGGGCCTTGCTCTCCGATGAGGGGCCTGCAAACTGCCCCTCTGAAAGCCACAGAAGAGTGCCGCCTGATGGAGAAGATCCCTTCCCTGCGTGCTCGATCCCGCTGATTCTGTGGCAAAGACTGCATCCTACTCCCTCCAGGGCTATATCTTCGGCAAGAGGCCCCTCAACCCGCTGGGCATGACAGGAGAGGCAGCCATCCTGCACAGCTCCTATTTCCTTCTGGGTCTTCTGTGCGACCGCTTTCACGACCTTCCCGAAAAACTCATCCCTGGAAAAATGGGCCATCCCGTGGGCAGACCCCTTCCACTGCTGGACGATCTCCTTATGACAGGTTTCACAATTCCCGCTCAGCTCGTAGCCCCCTTCTGCAAAGACAACTGACGGGACAAGCGAAAGAACAGTCAGAAACAACAGAGACAAAAACCTCATCGAACCTCCGCAGCCGGATTCCCACAGGGAATCAGGCTCAACTGTAATCCGCCACCTCCAGGGGTGACGCACCGGGGCCAGGCCCGGTTCATCCATACCTTTCTCACGAACTCTATGCTTTCGTCCTGAAAAAGTGCTTCTCCGGGGCAGGTGCAGGGAGAGGTATATTTATGAGACCAGGATAAGGGCTCTTCTTGCTCCGCCCCTTCAGCCCCTCGATGATTGTGTCTGCCAGCTCCCAGGGCATAGCCCAGTACATCTCCGTGGACTCTGTCCCGGCGTAGGACCTTCCGCCTGTGCAGGCAGTGCAGCAGTTTATCTTTTTCTTCCACCCTGCGATGCCAGCGCCATATCCGCAGATGAGCGAGTTTGTGGCCACCTCAAAACTCAGAGGGATATCCCCTGTCATCCAGAGATAGGCATTGGTAAGATAATAGGCCTGCCAGGGGAAAACGGTGAAGATGAGGCAGTCAGGCGTGAACCTGGCCTTTCCCAGCGGCGCTACTGCAAGCCCTTTGAGACTCCCGGCAGGGATGCGGAACTTGCTCATCACGATCTTTGTGGCAATTTCCCTGTTGGGAGCATACTTCCCGATAGTGGTCTCAATGGACTTCTCTATATCCCTCTGGAGGTCCTCTGCTGTCCCGAGCCCGAGGGTTGTCCTTGCATTGAAACAGCTGAGGGTTTCTTTCTCAAGGTAGAGGGAGTATTCCCCCTGCCTTGCCACAGTCACTGCTTGGCAAAAGGTCATGGGCTTTATATTGGCAGTAAGCCCCTTTGGCCTCTCATCATCCGGCCTCACAAAGGCTACAGCAACAGGAGGGGTGATAAGCTTCAGCGTCCTCTCAAAAAAATCCTGCATCTCATCATACTTCATGGTCATGGGCTTGACGGCTGCGGCTGCTCCATCCAGCCTCTCAGGCAACACATTCTCCGGAGGGGTCATAAGCCCCACGGCCCCCTCTGCACAATCCTGCATCTCATCATAGTTCATCATCCCACTTTCCTCCTTCAGGGCAGCAACCATACCAGTGCTGTTGAATCTTGCTGACAGCCTCTCCAGCCGTCGCTATTGCCGAAACTGGCATATGCACATTATTCTAAGCAAGATTGAAGACGAGGGGCCAATTCAAAATATTCATTTCCCTATAAGAACTGTTTATCTGAAAAAACAGCAGGAGGGGAAAGAGGGATGCGAGATCCCTTATTCCCCGCTGGTGAGCTGCACATTGACCCGCGTGCCTTTCTCAAGGCCCCTGACCCCGGGGGGGATGCAGACAATGCCCTCAGCTTCCGCCATCATCCTGAGACGACGCTCCTCCTTCAGGGGATGGAAGAGAAGCCCCCTACCGCTGGGAGAAAGCCTGCCGAAGACGAAGTGAGTCCAATCCTCCTGTCCCCGGATGGTTTCACCGAGAACGGCCCTCCGGAAGGGAAGACCTTTGCCCTTCTGGCCGCTCAGGGCGAGAAGACCGGGGAGCGCCAGCTGAAGAAAGGCCACTTGGTTTGCAGAAGGTCCGCCGGGCAGACAGAATACCGGCTTTGCGCCTATGAGCCCGAAGCCCACGGTCTTTCCCGGCCCCATACTCACATGGTGGTAGAGCTTTTCCCATCCCATACGGTCAAGGATTCTGATAACCAGGCCTCCATCATCCTCCCATGAGCTCCCGCTTGTGATGATACAGTCGGACAGATCCAGACTCTGCCGGATCGCTTCAGCAATATCCTTTTCCCTCTCCGACGCCACCACATTCCTGTTATTTATGCCGTACCGGGAGCACCAGGCAGAGATTGTGACAAGGTTGTTGGCAAATACCTTCCCCGCGGCAAGAGTCTCCTCACCTGTGGATATTACGGTAACGCGGGGAAGGGGGCAGGCCATTGCGGATTCGTGCCCTGCTGCCGCGATGAGCCCGACCTCCATGGGTGAGAGCTTTGTCCCTTTACAGACAATCCGCTCTCCCTTCCTGACATCTCGCCCCTTTTTCAGGATATTTCTCCCGGGAGAGGCGTCATTGCAGACCTTTACAGTCACCCCATCATCAGAGGCAAACTCGCGGGAAACAACGGCTGTCGCCCCTTCAGGGATCACTGATCCGGACATCACCTTTACAGCCGACCCGGAAACGACCATGAGTTCATTCCCATGCTCCGGGGAAAGAGCCCCTTTCAGCCTCAATACCACAGGCCGCTCCTCCGATGCGCCACGGACATCCTCGGACTTCACTGCATATCCATCTTTAAAGGATATGTCCTGCAAAGGAGAATCCACGGCTGCAAAGATATCCTCAGCCAGCACCATCCCCGGCAGGTCTTCCACAGAGACCAGCTCGGGAGGAAGGGGGCTGATCCTCTCCAGTGTCAGACTAAGGGCTTCTTTATATGCTATCCGATCCATCCAGTACTGCATCTTTCACCGCCATAGATTTATAGGCCCCCTCCGCTTCCGTCCCGGAAAAGACCGCAACAAAGGGTTTGCCGTTGCCGGGGGATTCCATGCTGTGGGGATCCCCCCGGCTACAGGTAAAAGGCTCAGTGGGAGCATCCGCCGCTGTGGCTATGACCGCTGCATGTCTGAAGCGAAGTAAACTCACCGAGCAGTCCTTTTGCGAACATCTCTACGTCTTCAGCCACAGTAGCGCCCATGGTCCTGTAAACCCTGAGCCCCGACTGGTTGAGCTTGTTCAAAGCGCCTCCGCCGATGCCGCCGACAACAATAGCGTCCACAGCCTGGCCGTCGAGGGCCTTAATGGGATTACATGCGCCATGTGCGTGATGGGCGTCGTTGTTGGTGATGCGGGAAACATCCATGCTGTCCGTATCAACTACCACAAACATGGGGGCTGAACCGAAATGGTTGAACACCTTACTCTCCAGGCCATTATCCTGACTGACAGGGAAACATATCTTCATAGGGACCTCCTTGCGTGCATATGCACATTATGGCCCTTAAAAGTCTTTTATGTCAAGCAGTAAAGGGAAAGCAAAATCCACCATCAAAAAACTCGGTGTTTGCGCGGGGAAGCATTCTCACTCATTCTCGCTTCGCTCCGAGGCACCGGGCCGCCTCACCGTTCCGGTGAAGCACGACGACCCGCTGAATCGCGGTAGGAATGCCCATTGCTGAGCACCCCCCGCACAGATCCCGGCGGGCGCAATTCACGCACCGGGCTCCTGCCTCGGGTATTGGCGGCCCTACGTCTGCCGCACACGGTTTAGCCGCTGGGACACACTTTCCCGGCTCTGAGTCCGGCACATGTGCAGCCATTCCGTGTTCCCCTTGGCCTCCCCCCTTGGCTCCACCGACTCCGCGCCTGTTAAAACAGAGTTGTTCGCCGGCTTCATCGCTACTATGGGGGAGTCTGACTTCTCCTGCCCGTGCATTATCGGCTTCGGCTCCTCGCCTTCCCGATACGGACCGCCCCTTGATACTGCCTCTGACGGTCAGGCAGGAGATCTCCCGGTTCCCAAACAAGGAGTGTACAAACGTGCCAGGGTCTCTGACCACGCAGGGCCAATACAGTGCTTGCGATAGCGCACTGCATCGTATTGCCTTCCACTACGGTTACAGCGTCGGCACCCTGAACTAATTCGCTTTCGCGGCTCAATGGCTGGCCCGCTTGTACCCCTGTCAACGCTTCGCGCTGCACCTCACGGTACACCACGCATGACTCGGGGACAGCGTGACTCGCTATGTCTTCACTGTGAGGGACTTTCACCCTTTACTCCTTGCCGGTCTCCCGGCGCACAACCGTTCGAATGCATCCCCGCGCAAAGTTGACGGTGAATCCTGGGGAAAGAAGAGCGGCCCCCAAAAACATAAGGTTATTGATCGTCCTGAGAGATGCTCTGATATGGAATGGAACTACTTGTGGACGGATCCTAAAGCTTTATCCTAAAAACGGCAGTTGGGAGAGTGGGAATGAGCGGCATTGAGCCCTTCTTGTTGCCGGTATTGGCGAAATGGCGTGAGTGCAGGCGCAATTGAAAAAACTATTTTTTCCTGTTTGAATCAGGGAAAGAATCGTGGGAGGAGGGAAGGAAGGAATTGAGCGCTTTGAAAGGGCGATTTTTGCCGGAATAGCAGCAGCCGGGCAGGTCAGACTCCCGGTTTTTCCAGCAGGGCCATGGCGTATTTCGGGAAACACACCCCTTCGGGCATCCTGCAATTCCCTGCCTTTTTCTGGCCCACTGTTTTTTCCTGGACAGAGATGATGCCCAGCATCTCATGGCTGCGGGCGCATAAAACGGAAAGGTCAGCAGGGACAGGGGAAAGGTCAGCCTCTGCCTCTCTGAGCCTCTCCCGGAGAGCCTCAACGGACCGGGAAAAGGCGACACAGCCCCTGCAGAGAGGATCATGCTGCTGGCTGGACAAGACAGCAGCAATAGAATGAATTGCCCTTATCCTGTTGACCATCCCGTTATCCTCCATGTGCGCTCCCTTTACCATGCCTTCTCATGGCATTCCTAATATACAAAAAAACGGATCAGTGTGCGCATCCCCCGCCTTGAGCATGGCCTCCGCAGGTCTGGAGCAAAGAGACCTCGGAGAGCTCACGGGCGGTGAGCAGGGCAAGGTTCTCCTCAATGCTGCCGGCATTGGCCTTGTACACCATGATGCCTGCCTGGTTCAGCTTGCTCAGGGCCCCCCTTCCTATTCCACCGACAACAACAGCATCCACTGCCTGTCCGTTCAAAGCCTTGAAAGGACTGCACGAGCCATGGGAATGAACGGCATCGGCGTTTATAATCAGGGAAAGCTCGCGGCTCTCCGTATCAACAACAACAAACATGGGGGCTGAACCGAAATGGTTATAGACCTTGCTCTCCAGCCCATGATCAGCTTCTACAGGGAAACATACTTTCACAAAAACCTCCTGATTGCAGATGGACGTTTATTATACCCCCGCTGACATTAAAGGAACATTAATAAAGAACTATTTTCAGACGAGAAAGGACAGGGACGTCAGAAAGGCGTGCAACAAAAGCGGCTGAACTCCCTGTTCAGTCTGACTCTGAAGGGGATATCTCATTTACGTTATAGGGGAGTTCCTCAAAGGCAATAGCTTTGCACTGGGAGAGGGCGGTGGCCACCTTTTTCCTGGCAGAGGTCAC
>JBAZFD010000027.1:0-13030 GCA_041653575.1 Thermodesulfovibrionales bacterium | reverse complement strand
GAAATAGAGGACTCCAACCCCTGCCAGCAAGGCGGCTATGTCCAAAAGATATTCCATCGTCCCCAGACCTTCCTTGACCGGATATGCTTCATTTTATTATATTCTTAAATCCGCCAATCCATACCCCTGAGGGATAATTCTTTTATTCATGAGGTACAGGAAGGCCGGAAACCCCTGTCCGTCACGGACAGAGCCATATTCTGATGAATTGTTTTGAGGAGGTTCCGGAAGAAATGCCTATTTACGAGTATGAGTGTATCCAGTGCGGGAAGAACCACGAGATTATACAGAAGTTCAGCGACGCCCCCATCGAAAAATGCCCTGACTGCGGAGGCCAGCTGAAAAAACTCATATCCAATACATCCTTTGTCCTGAAAGGGACAGGCTGGTATGTCACAGACTATGCGTCAAAGGACAAAAAGACATCAGCCCCCAGAAACGGCTCAGACAGCAAAAAGACCGAGACAACGACAGAAGCAAAGCCTGAAACAAAGAAAGAAACCCCAACAACCGGACAGGCATGACCCCTCCCCATATCCATGTCCCCTATGAAAAGATCGGGGAGCATTTACCCTTCATCCGGCAGCAGAGACTGAACCTGGAGATATACTTCACCTCCCCGGTCCTTGACAGCCTTGAGCCGGGAGCAATAGACCGGCTGAGGGAGGAGCTTGATTACGGCCCCTCCCTCTCCTTTCATGCCCCTTTCATGGACCTCTCTCCAGGGGCCATGGACTCAAAGGTACGGACAGCGACGATGGAGAGGTTCTCTCATATCCTGGATATAGCCTCGGTCCTGAGGCCCCTTTCCATCGTCTTTCATTCGGGGTATGAAAAATGGAAGTACGGCCTGAAGATCGGACCATGGCTTGAGCAGAGCCTTCTTACCTGGAGGCCTATCAACACGAGGGCTGAGGATCTGGGAGTAAAAGTGGCCATTGAAAACATCTTCGAGGATGAGCCCTCAAACCTGAGGATGCTCATGGAGGAGATGGGCTCAGACAATTTCGGGGTCTGCTTTGATGCCGGACATTTCAACCTCTTCTCCGGCATCCCCCTGAAGGACTGGATCGGAGAGCTCCTGCCCCACATCATAGAGCTCCACCTCCATGACAACGACAGGACCGCAGACCAGCACAACCCCATTGGTGAAGGCTGTTTTGACTTCCCTGGCCTCTTCTCCCTGCTGAAGGAAAAGAGCTGTATCCATACCATTGAAGCCCGGTCCCCGGAGATGGCAATCCTGAGCATGCAGAGGCTGAAAATCCATACTGAACAAGGTCATCCTTGATGGAAGAGGCGGTGGCGTGGTATCATTTGAACAAATGCTGGCAGTCCTATTATGCATAGCCTTACTTTTTACTGCCATGGAGTCCAGGGCGGATATCTTCATGCAGGTCTCCGAGGATGGAACCGTTTCCTTCAGTAACGCCCCCACTTCGCAGAAGAGCAAGGTGGTCATGAAAGAGGCGGAAACTGCGACTTCACGCAAGGCTTCCTTTTCCGGCAGCGGCAAGGGGGGCCCCTTTCACCAGATCGCTGAAGAAAAGGCAAAACGGCACAACCTCGACCCCAGGCTCATCAAGGCAGTGATCAAGGCTGAATCCAACTGGAACCCCTATGCCGTCTCTCCCAAAGGCGCCCGTGGGCTCATGCAGCTCATGCCCGGAACAGCTTCGGACCTGGGAGTGATGAATATCTTTGACCCTGAAGAGAACATAGAGGGCGGCGTGAGATACCTCAAGTACCTCCTGGAGAAGTTCAACGGAGACACCACCCTCGCCATTGCCGCATACAATGCAGGCCCCACGAGGGTTGAGCAGACCATGTCCGTTCCCGCCATTCCTGAGACCATCAACTATGTGAGGCGGGTGAAAAACCTCTACTCAGGAGACACGGCTCTCCTCAGCCCTGCCGGAGACAAGAAGCAATACCGGATTCAAAAAGTAGTCATGAAAGACGGCACCATCCTCTTCACCAACAATCTCGTCAATACATACTAAACTACACAAGGAAGACTCATGGAACAGGATCAGTTGAAAGAAGCCATTGCACGCCTCAAACAAGAGAGAAATGCCGTTATTCTTGCTCACAACTACCAGCGCGATGAGGTCCAGGAGATCGCTGACTTCACCGGAGACTCCCTTGAGCTCTCACGGACAGCAGCCAGCCTCTCAGCTGATGTGATAGTCTTCTGCGGAGTCCACTTCATGGCTGAAAGCGCTTCCATACTCTCCCCTGAAAAGACCGTGCTCCTGCCCGAAATCAGCGCAACCTGCCCCATGGCGGAGATGATAGAGGTAAGCGGGGAGAGAACAGTCTGGGAGACCTTTCCCGGATATACGACCCAGCCGAGCTTCCTCTTTCCCCATACCTTCACCCTCAGGGAGATCAAGGCCCGATACCCCGGAGTCCCTGTAGTGGCCTATGTGAACACCACCGCTGCGGTGAAGGCCGAGAGCGATATCTGCTGCACCTCCGCCAACGTGGTGAAGGTCGTGGAATCCCTTCCCGGCGACAAGGTGATCTGCATCCCCGACAGGAACCTCTCCCTCTGGGCGCAGAAGAACACGAAGAAAGAGGTGATCGCCTGGGACGGCTTCTGCCATGTCCACGACCGGGTCACCGCCGGTGATGTGGAGAAGGCACGGCAGGGACATCCCCATGCAGTAGTCATGGCCCATCCCGAGTGCAGGCTTGAGGTCCTCGATCTGGCTGACCATGTGACAAGCACCTCGGGTATGCTCCGCTTCGCCCATGCCTCAGAGGCAAAAGAGTTCATCGTAGGCACTGAGCTGGGGCTCATGTATAGGCTCAGGAAGGAGAACCCCGACAAGGTGTTCCACCCCCTGAGAAAGGACATGATCTGCCCGAACATGAAGAAGACCACCCTCCGGAGCATACTCAGGTCCTTGCAGGAGATGACCCCGGTGATCAAGGTCCCCGACGAAATCAGGATCCCTGCCAAGAGGACCCTGGACAGGATGCTGGAGATCAACTGATCCATGGAGAGGAGGAGAGCCCCTTTCTCCTCCTCTCCACTCCCCTCATGAATCACCTCACGCACAAGATCATTGAGCGCATAGCGGCGGAAGGCCCCATCCCCTTTGAGACCTTCATGGAGATGGCCCTTTACGAGCCGGGCATCGGCTATTACACGCGGGAATCAATGGAGATCGGCAGGGCAGGTGATTTCTACACCAGCCCGCACCTCCACCCCCTCTTCGGCGCCATGATCGGCAGGCAGATCATGGAGATGCAGGGGATCATGGGCAGCCCTTTTCATGTCATCGAGATGGGCGCAGGCATGGGGCATCTCTGCAATGATATCCTCTCCTTCGTGAAAGACAAACCGATTTTTGAGGACTTCAGCTACATCATCGTGGAGATGAATCCCTCTGTAAGGAAAAGCCAGGAGGCGCTCCTCAGGGAGTTTGAGGGAAAGGTAAGCTGGGTCTCATCCCTTGATGAGCTACAACCGATGAGGGGATGCCTTCTCTCCAACGAGCTCCCCGACGCCTTCCCGGTAAGGCTTGTGGAGATGTCTGACGACCTCATGGAGGTCTTTGTCTCCTGGGAAGGGGACCGGTTCGTGGAGGTAAAGAGGCCAGCCTCTCAGGAGGTCAGGGATTACCTCAGTGAGTTCTCCGGTGACCTGCCGGGAGGATACAGGACAGAGGCAAATCTCAGGGTCAGGGACTGGCTCAGGGACCTCTCAGCCGTCGTCACAGAGGGTTTCATCCTTACCATAGATTACGGGTATACAGCCTCAGACTACTACAGCGAGGAGCATGACAGGGGCACCCTCCTCTGCTACCATCGCCACACCCTAAATGAAGACCCTTACAAAAACATCGGGGAACAGGACATCACAGCCCATCTGAACTTCTCATCCCTGAAAAAATGGGGGGAAGAGCTGGGATTCAGGACCATGGGTTTCTGCGCCCAGGGCACATACCTGATCGCCCTCGGGATTGACGAGGTGATCACCGAGCTCTACGGCGCATCCCCCGACCCCTTCGAAATCGCAAAGATCAAAGGTCTGATTCTCCCCCAGGGCATGGGAGAGTCGCACAGGGTGATGATCCAGTACAAAGGCCCAGCCTCCCCAACTCTCAGAGGATTCTCCTTCAGAAACCAGGCACGTTACCTTTGAACCAGGACTTTTTCCGCTCTCCTGTCAAGCCAGAATCCACCATCAAAAAAACTCGTTGTTTGCGCGGGGACGCATTCTCACTCATTCTCGCTTCGCTCCGAGGCACCGGGCCGTCTCACCGTTCCGGTGAAGCACGACGGCCCGCTGAAACCGTTCGAATGCATCCCCGCTCAAAGTTGATGGTAGATTCTGGTCAAGCCCTCTCCATTGACAACTCTTCGCCTTTGTGAGATATTTTAGAAGGAATTCCGGCTACGGAATTCAGGCTCTCCGGTTGAGAGGTGGGTGATGAGCAGCACATTCGAAACGGAAAGAAAGACAGGAACAACAACCAGGATTGCCTCCTCACGGGCGCAGAAAAAGGGCTGCCGTCAGACCATGGATCCTCCCCATGACAGGCAGCTCTGTCTCAGACAGGCCATAGGCAACCAATCATCCCAGGCAGGCCACATTCAGACAAAACCCGGTCCCGGCGGAGGCGAGACTTCAATCAGCGGAAAGAATCCCAAGCTTGCCGGAGAGGGGATGCAGACACCTGGTCCAGGGCAAGCCGACACAAACAGCTGCGCCGGATGGGAAAGAGACAGGGAGAGCTTCGCCAAGGTCGTGGCAGACAACTATGTCAGCTCGGAACTGGGCATTCCCGCTCCGCGGGCCATGAAAATCTGGTGCGCCGACCCGGCCAAGAGCCCTTTGTGTGAAGTGTATTATGAAAAAATCACGGTCATGGTCTCCTTCAAGTTCATCCCCGGCTATGTGGTTGCCCGGAAAGTCAGGCCCCTGGGGCCGCGCTGCGAGTACACCTACAGCTGCAACGCCCAAAACACCCTTGAGATAACAAAAAGAAAATGCGGGTGAGGGGAAGAAATTTCGATCTGTCCTGCAAATTATGGAGGACTTAAACTATGCCTTTTGCGATGACGCTTTGGAAAGTGGCTGGATCAAAACTGGAGGAGGTTTCACCGGCAATTCTCGACCAGGAACAGCGCTTGGAGGATTGGCTCTCAAACGATCCGTCCATTCTCGGGATGGAGATTGCAGTTATTGGACGACAAGTGCAAACAGCTTTTGGAGGAAGAATTGACCTCCTTGCACTTGATCGAGATGCAAATTGTGTAGTACTTGAGTTAAAGCGCGGACGAACTCCTCGTGAAGTTGTCGCCCAGATTCTGGACTATGGAGCATGGATCAAAGACCTAGGATACAATGAGCTTGATCAAATCGCTCAAGGATGGGCACAGAAAAGCGTGGCAACTGTCTATCAGGAGGCCTTTGATGAAAGCATCCCGGAAACAGTGAACGGAAGCCACAATCTTATTGTTGTTGCCTCAGATATGGATGACTCTTCTGAACGGATAATCTCTTACCTATCAGAAGAGTATGGTGTCAGCATTAATGCTGTATTTTTCTCTTTTTTTCGAGAGGGGAGCAATGAGCTCTTAGGTCGTGCGTGGCTTAAAGATCCGGTAGAAACAATGGAACGCTCAGAGTCACGTAAGCGTGCTCCCTGGTCTGGATACTGGTTCGTCAATGTCGGGGAAGGTATGCATCGCAACTGGGATGATAACCGCCAGTACGGCTACATTGGCGCTGGTCAGGGAGAGAAATACTCTCGTCCTCTTCGACATCTCAAGATTGGTGACAAAATTTTTGCGTATATGAAAGGCATTGGATACGTTGGATATGGTGAAGTTACAAAGGAGGCAGTTCCAATCGGCGACTTCATCGTCGATCATCTTGGCAAACAACTCCTTGAGCTTGATCTGCATGCTCAAAAGGCTGGCGAGAACAAGGATATACCAGAAAAAGCTGAATGGGCCGTAGGCATAAAATGGTTGAAAGACTTTCCGCGAGAGCAGCCGAAAACATTCAACGGAATCTTTGCGAACCCGAACATCGTTTGTAAGCTTCGAGATCCAAAAACTCTTGAGTATCTCCGTTCCGAGTTTGCAGTCACGTAAACCTACATGCAGCCGGGGCAGGGAAATTATAGGACTCATCCGAGTAAATAGAAAAACATGTCCCAGAGACTGATTAGCCCACCTTACGCCGCTGTAGATACTCCTATATGGCACGCCTCATAGTGTCCTTGAGATCGCAAAACGGAAATTCCTGAAAATGGTACAATGACTGTCAACAGAAAATTCAGGATTCCTTCCTGGGAGAAGGGACAATTAAAGAGGGAGCTTTCCCGAATATTAAGGAGAATTCATGCAAAGAATCTGTCTGTTTTTATCCGGCCTGTTGGCCTTTGCAGTCCTGTCTACAGCATCACCTGCATTTTCCCAGGACAAACCAGCGCCCTCATCTCATGAAAAGACTGCCCTTGAGCTCTACCAATTGATAGGCGGCACGAACAGTGCCGAGGCAGGCGCTGATGCAATGCTGGAAGTAATCATAAAAAACAACCCGGAAATGAAGGAATACAGGGATGTTTTCCGCTCATGGTATATAAAGGTTTTTGCTGACAAGGCGTTTGAATCACAGGTCGCAGGATTATACGTGAAGTTCTTCACCGAAGGTGAATTACATGAGCTGATAGCTTTTTATAAAACTCCTGTGGGACAAAAGACCTTAAAAGCACTGCCTGAAATAGCAAAACAGTCTGCGATGATTGGAGAAAACCTTGCTGAAGCTCACGCCCAGGAGCTCCAGGAAATGCTTATGAAAGCAATAGAAAAGAAATCACAGGAAAACACGAACGAAAAGATGTGAACGGAGCTGATGTCTTTGATCCCAGGCTCCCCATGGGATCAAAGACATCAGCCTGATTTTACTGAAACCGCACTATTTCCCTGAAAAGATTGTCCGGCTATCGGCGGAGGAGACGCAGCAATCCACTGAAAAAACGGCTGATCTTCTTTTCTTCTGACTTTTTGCCGAGTGAAGGATAAACGGTTATTCTGCCCTCTCCGGAGACATCATAACTCTTCATCCCTCTAAAGGGTTTCATTATACGCTATCGTGACCTTATAATTGATGTTCACGTGGCTGGAGATACGATCTTCCCCGGCGCACTCCAACTCGCCTTCTTTCGATGATGCATGGCTTCTTACCATCGAGGAAATAACATTGCCCAGATCAAACCCTTCTTTGCATTCCTTGCAATCCTTGCTCAGGCATTCAACATGGAAATAGGCATAACTGCCGGAAAGAAAATTGAGAGTCCGCCACAGGACAATCGAATTGAGCCCTTTTCTGCGCTGCTCCATGTCGACGACTATGCTTGAAACTTCAGGAAAGCGGCTGGAAATAAGGCCTGCGTCATGCCTCAACTGCATTCTCTCCAACCTTGCATCACACTTTTCACGGTATGTCATTTTTTTCACCTTTCACATGGACCCCCCTGCTGAACAAGGGGCTTCTCAGGCCGGTTACTGTTAAACGTCGATGATTGCCTTGAACCCTTCTCAGAGCACACCCATGAAAAAAAGGCCACAAAACCAGAAAGTCATCGTGGCCTTCTCAGCTGAAAGGAAATAACTCATTGATCTGATTGTAACAGGTTTGGAGACCATTAGTCGAATGAATTCTGTAACAGCCGTTGTTTGCATGAAGATGAATTCCCGTGTACAATTCCATAGGAGGCTTTCCTGTTTATTCTTCTGCTCTTCAAATCATATCAGGAGGCCTCAGTTTCAGATTTAAAATCATCCATGGAAAACAGAAAAATCCTCATTATTGAAGACGAGCGAAAGATCTCCGACATCGTCAGGTCCTACCTGCAACGCGAGGGGTTCGCGGTGACTGTGACGGCGACAGGAACGGAGGCGTTAAAAGAAATCGGCAGCGGCTATGACCTGGTTATCCTCGACCTCAGGCTGCCGGACATGGATGGTGAAAGCATATGCGAGGCCTTCAGGGAGATCTCCGACGCGCCGGTGATCATGCTCACCGCGAAGAGCGCAGAGGAGGAAAGGATCAGGGGTTTCAGCCTGGGGGCCGATGACTATGTGGTGAAGCCCTTCAGCGCCAGGGAGCTTGTGGCAAGGGTGCAGGCCCACCTGAGACGCTCTACAAAAGATGGAAAAAAAGAGCTCTCCTTTAACAGCGGAGCGCTGGTCATTGACACACTGGCGCGGGAAGTCAGGAAAAAAGGGACAACCATCAGCCTGACGAACACCGAATTCAAGATCCTCCTCAGCCTTGCCGAAAGACCTAATCTGGTCCTCAGCCGACTCCAGCTGATCCGGATCGCCCAAGGGTTTGATTTTGAGGGTTTCGACAGGGTCGTTGACGCCCACATCAAAAACATCAGGCAGAAGATCGAGGAGGACCCAAAAAAACCGGATTTTATCAGAACGGTCTACGGTGTGGGATACAAGTTCACCGGAGAACCCGACAAGTGAGGACAAAGCTCTTCCTCTCCTTTATCGCCGTCATATTCGCCGCCCTGCTTTCGGCAATCCTCTTCAAGATCATGATTGTCAGGGATTTTAACAATTACGCAGCCGGTGTCAGGGAGGACCAGGTCTACTGGATTATCTCATCCGTAGAGGGAGGCTATGACAACGGAAAATGGAACAGGCAGATACTGGCTGAGTCCATCCACTGGGCCATGATGATGGGCCTCGACATAAAAATCCTCGATGCTGAGGGAAGAGAGGCAGCAGACTCCCGCCATGTCATGCACTCCCTGCCGGAGGGCATGAAACAAAGGATGGAGAAGCTCTTCCATGTCAGGAGAGAGGCTCAGGGGAAGTACGATGAATTCCCCCTTTACGCGCAGGGAAGGAAGACAGGCTCAGTCATGGTGCGGCCCTTCGAGAAAAAGGAGCTTGCCGAAAGAGAGGCGGTTTTTAAGACAAGGACCAGGTATTTCCTTTACCTCTCTCTGATCATTGCCGGCCTGGGCTCGGTTCTTACAGGACTGCTCCTCACCTATCGCCTCTCAAAGCCTGTCAGGCTCCTCAGGAGCGCATCGGAGAAAATAGCAGGCGGCGACTTCACTGTCAGGCTGGAGGCAAAGTCAACCGACGAAATCGGCGGCCTGGCACGGGCCTTCAACAGAATGGCTGCATCCCTTGAGAAAGAAGAGGATATCAGGAAGCAGCTCATGTCCAACATTGCCCATGAGCTCAGGACTCCGCTGACGATCATGAAAAACCATGTCGAGGCCATGACTGACGGTATAGTGACCGACAGCCAGAGGGGTTTTGAGACAATAGAGGCAGAGATAGAAAGGCTCATAGCCCTTGTCAAAGGCATCGAGGATATAACAGCAGCTGAGGCGGGTTTTTTCGCAAAAGGGGAAACCCAGGAGATCATCCTGAGAGCGTTCCTTTCCGGCATTGCCTCGGATCTCCTACCCTCATTCCGAAGCAAAGGGCTCTCAATCGGTCTCATCGGAGACGACGATCTCATGGTGACCGTTGATTCGGAAAAGCTCGAAAGGGTCCTGAGAAACATCCTTTCCAATGCCCTCAAATTCACCGACAAAGGCGGCGTCACCATCAGCTGCGGCGCAGAAGACTCGCGGTTCTTCATAGAGGTATCAGACACCGGCAGGGGAATAGCGGAAGAAGAACAGCCTCTGATCTTCAACCGTTTTTACCGCTCCGAGGGCTCAGACACTGAAGGCCTCGGCCTGGGGCTCGCCATTGTGAAGGAGCTCGTGGGTGTCATGGAAGGCCGGATCACCGTAGAAAGCAGGATCAACAAAGGCTCTGTCTTTAGGGTTTCTCTGCCCTTGAAGGCGTAATACAACGGAGGCGAATAAGCCCTCCCCTTATCGTAAGGGGAGGGCTTGCCCTTTCTTGCAATCCCTTCACATTTTCTTCAACATTCAGTGGTATCCTGATTCCATGAGCAGGAAGCTCAGGGAAATTAAAAAAGGATAGTCAGCTTTGTTGACAACCGGTCTTTTTTGAAAGATAATTCAAATTAAGACAGGAAAAGGGAGGTAGCGATGAAGAGATTGTTTTTGGGTGTGCTGGTTCTGCTTTTCAGCTTCGGCGTAGTCTATGCGGCAGGCCTGGAGATGACGAAGAAGGCAGGGGAGTACACTGTCGAGGTAAAGATAGACAGGAATCCGCCTGTGGTGGGAAAGAACACCTTGGATATCGGGATCAAGGGCTCAGAGGGCAAGTATGTGACAGACGCCGATGTGGCGGTGGACTACTCCATGCCTGCCATGCCGGGGATGCCGCCTATGAACTACAAGACAAAGACCTCCCTGAACGGTGACCGGTACAGGGCCACCATGGACCTCTCCATGGCAGGCCCATGGAACATAGCGGTCAAGGTCAAAAAGGGAGGAAAGACGTCTACAGCACGGTTCTCTATCGATGCACAGTAAAGGCCCCCTGATGAGGAAGGCGGCGCTCGCCGCCTTCCTCATTCTCCTCTCCCTTCTCACCCTTTCCCCTGCCCAGGCTGAAAAACTCAGCCTTCAGCCTCTCATTGACGAGGCGCTGAAAAACAACCATGAGGTCCTCAACCTCTCAGCGAAGACCGCTGCATACCGTCACAGGATACCACAGGTGAAAAGCCTCCCTGATCCCATGTTCATGTTCGGCTACCAGAACGAAGGGTGGGAGAAATTCACCTACGGCGAGGCCCAGGACGCCCAGTTCATGTTCAGCCTCTCTCAGACCTTCCCCTTCGCAGGCAAACTCCCCCTGAAAGGAGAAATGGCCTCACAAGAGGCAGAAGCGGTGGAGGCTGACCTTCAGACAGCACGGCAAAGGACCGTGGAGAAGGTGAGAAGCCTCTATTACGATCTATTCCTGAGCCACAAGTCCATTGAGATCATTCTTGATACAACAGCCCTGTTCTCAAGGATCGAGGAGGCGGCGCTCAGCCGTTACTCCTCAGGGAAAGGCCTCCAGGAAGAGGTCCTTATGGCGCAGACTGAAAAATATATACTCCTGGAGAAGGAAGAGATGCTCAGGCAGCGGGTGCAGACCCTTGAAGCCATGCTCAACGCCACCCTGGGAAGGGATGTGAACGCCCCGCTGGGGATACCTGAAGAGCCCCCTCTCCCCCCCTATGCCTTTGCCCTTGGAGAGCTCATATCCCTTGCAGAGGCGAACTCCCCTGACATTCAGGCATCAGCTAAAATGATTGCCTCGGCAGAGACACGGGTAAAGCTTGCAGAGAGGGAGTATTACCCTGATATCACGGTCACGGGCAATGTCATGGCGCGAAAAAACTTCGACGATATGTGGAGCCTCACAGCAGCCATAAATCTCCCCATCTTTTACAGGACAAAACAGCGTGAGGGCGTGAAGGAGGCTGAGGCCATGCTCTCCCTTGCCCGGCATGACCTGGATGGAAAAAGGTCTATGATCGCCTCTTCCATCAGGGAGAACTACGCCATGATAAAAACAGCGGAGAGGCTCATGGAGCTCTACAGGAAGGGAATCATCACCAAGTTCTACCAGGATCTTGACCTGGCCCTTTCAGGGTACATCACCGGGAGGGTCGAAGAGCTTACGGTCATCAACAGGGTGAAGTCCATCATAGAGTATGAAAACATGTACTGGATCCAGGCAGTGGAGAAAGTGAAGGCCATGGCCAGAGTTGAAGCACTCACAGGCCGGGCGTTAAAGGGGGATCTGAAGAATGAATAAGAAAGGGATTATCATCGCCGCATCCGTCCTTATCCTCCTTGGGGCTGCCGTATTTTTCATGCCGAAAGACTGGATCAGTGCTGAAAAAGTCAAAGAGGAGGCTGCTACGCCTCCCCCTGCAACCGCCCGGCAGGCAGAGACAGCTCCTCAGCAGCAGGAGGCTGAAGAGGAGGAGCCTTCCACCGTGGAGATTCCCCCTGAGAAACAGCAGCTCATCGGGGTAAAGCTTGTCGAGGCAACTGTGGTTCCCCTCAAAAAGACAATCAGGACAGCAGGCCGTATTGAATACGACGAAAGGCGGCTGGCCACGGTCAATACAAAGTTCGAAGGCTGGGTGGAAAGGCTCCCGGTGAACTACACCGGACAGTACGTGAAGAAGGGCGCTCCCCTGGCAGAGATCTACAGCCCCGAGCTCCTGGCCACCCAGCAGGAGCTCCTCAACGCCCTCAGGTGGGTCAGGCAGGAAGAAGGCAGGGCAGACACGAAGCTGAAAGAGATGCTGACCAGGGATGCCTCTTCAGTTGTGGAGGCGGCCAGACAGAGGCTGAGGCTCTGGGACATCTCCGACAAACAGATCAGGCAGATTGAGGAAACAGGCAGGACCGTCAGGACCCTCACCCTCTACAGCCCCGTAAGCGGCTATGTGATTGAAAAGCCCGTGCTCCAGGGTATGAGGGTCATGCCGGGGGACAAACTCTTTGACATAGCGGATCTCTCCAGTGTCTGGGTCATCGCCGATATCTACGAATACGAAATCCCCCTCATGAAAGACGGCCAGTCGGCCAGGATCAGCCTGAGCTACCTGCCGGGGAGGGAGTTCTCATCCAGAATCGACTTTGTCTACCCTACCCTCTCTGCTGAGACAAGGACAGGCAAGGTGAGGTTCTCCATCGCCAACCCCCAGGGGCTGCTCAAGCCCCAGATGTTCACCACTGTGGAGATCGGCCTTGACCTGGGAAAGAGGCTCGTGGTCCCCGAAGAGGCGGTGATGGACACAGGGGTCAGAAAAATCGTTTACGTGGACAAGGGTGAGGGCTACTTTGAGCCCCGTGAGGTCTCCACAGGCGTGAGCGCCGACGGCATGACTGAGGTGATCAAGGGCCTCCAGGCAGGAGAAAAGGTGGCCCGGTCGGCCAACTTCCTCATTGACGCAGAGGCCAGGCTGAAGGGGATCGTTCACTGATGATCGCAAGGATCATTGAACTGAGCGCCAGGAACAGGTTCCTCGTATTCCTGGCCGTGGCCTTTCTCATCGGCTGGGGGGCCTGGGCGATGAAAAACATCCCCCTCGACGCCATAC